>DATDBV010000297.1:0-6597 GCA_036524715.1 Nakamurella sp.
GGTGGTTCCTGCCCTTGCCCGAGCTGATCCGGCTCGTCGAGTTGGCCGCGATCCACAAGTTCTCGATTCTGCAGCTGCACCTGACCGACGATCAGGGATGGCGCTTCGAGTCGCGGAAGTATCCGCGACTGACCGAGGTCGGTGCCTGGCGCTCCGAATCGATGCTGAGCGGCGGCGCGCACGAGGCCTTCGACGGCAACCCGCACGGGGGTTTCTACCGACAGGACGAACTGCGCACACTCGTCGCCCACGCGGCCGCCCTGGGCGTCACCGTGGTCCCCGAGGTGGATGCGCCGGGCCACATGACCGCGGCGATCGCCGCCTACCCGTCGCTGGGCAACCGGCCCGACGTGGTCCTTCCGGTGGGCACCCGGTGGGGGGTGATCGAGGAGATCCTCAACGTCGAGGAGGACACGGTGGCGTTCGTCCGGGACGTCCTCGACGAGGTCATGGAGGTGTTCCCCGGGCCATTCATCCACATCGGCGGTGACGAGTGCCCGCGCATCGAATGGGAGCGGTCGGCCCGGGCCCAGGAACGCAAACGCGAACTCGGCCTGGAGACCGACGACCAGCTCTACTCCTGGTTCGTCGGGCGCCTCGTCGACCATGTCACGTCACGCGGCCGTACGCCCGTGGGGTGGGACGAGATTCGGGAGGGCGACGATCCACCCCGGGCGACTGTCGTGATGTCCTGGCGAGGCGACTCGCAAGGACTGAACGCCGCCCAGGATGGGTACGACGTCGTCATGGTTCCGGAGGACCGCGTGTATCTGGATCACTACCAGGAGGACCCGGCAAGTGAACCCTGGGCGCCGCGCGGCCTGAACACCATGGAACGGATCCTCGAGTACGACCCGATCCCGGCGGAGCTCACGGGATTCGAGGCCAGCCAGATCCTCGGAACGCAGTGCAACGTGTGGACCGAGTACATCCCGATCCCGTCCCACCTGCACTACATGGTCTTCCCCCGCGCGTGCGCTCTGGCCGAGGTGGCCTGGGGGTCGCCGGAGCGGGACGCAGCGTTGTTCAGGGCTCGCCTGGAGGAACACTTGCGTCGGCTGGACCACCTCGGCGTCGGCTACCGACGCCCACGTGCCCCGATTGTGGGGAGCTAGCTATAGCTAGCTAAGCTAACTAAGTGGGTGGCGCCCGAAGTTCGTCGGGGGTTCAGGTCCAGGCGGTGGGATCGCCGAGGTACAGGCCGCAGGCGGTGTCCAGGGCGTCTTCGGGGGTGCCGGCGAAGGCGCCGGTGGGCAGGGCGGAGTCCTGGTAGCCGTCCTTGCTTGCCAGGTAGATCGCGAAGCCCCAGCGGGTGGCTGAGCCGCCGTACCGCAGCCGCATCAGCGGGAGGGTGTCGCCGTCGGCGAGCCGGCCTGTGACGTAGGCGAACGCGCCGCGGAACCGCAGGTCGACGCCGGCCAGGTCCGGCCATCGTTGCTGGGCCCGGGCGGACAGCCTCTGTTGCAGGGACGTTTTCGTTGACGCGGGCGGGGCGGCCATGGGCCTGATTGTGCCCGATCGGCGTGTCGCTGACCGGTAAGTCAGCCGAGGTCCGGATCGGCCGGGGCGGCGGGCCGTCGGCCGGCCGGCACGGTGCGGTGGCTATGTTCACGGCTATGCCCACCGCACTCGTCACCGGAGCGACGTCCGGTATCGGATACGCGTTCGCCCGCCACCTGGCCGCTGCCGGGTACGCCATGGTGCTGGTCGCCCGCGACGGCGCCCGGCTGGATGAGCGCCGGGCCGCTCTGCTCGGGTTGGGGTCGCCGACCGTCGAGACGATCACGGCCGACCTGACCGAGCCCGACCAGCGGGACCGGGTGACCGCTCGTCTGGCCACCGACCGCGACCCGGTCGATCTGCTGGTCAACAACGCCGGCGGCACCATTGGGGTGGAGTTCCTGCAGGCCGATCCGGCGGACCTGCAGCGACAGGTCGAGCTGAACTCGGTGGCGGTCATGCTGCTCATGCACGCCGTGCTTCCGGGGATGCTCGCGCGAGGTCACGGCGGCATCATCAACGTGGCGTCAACGGCGGGGCTGGTGCCCGGTCGGGGGTCCACCTACGGCGCGACCAAGTCGTTCGTGGTCTCTCTCAGCGAGGCGATGGCCATGGCCGTCAGGGGTACGGGCGTTCGAATACAGGCGCTGTGCCCGGGATTCGTCCGTACCGAATTCCACGACCGTGCGCACATCGACATGTCGAGCACGCCGGGCTGGGCCTATGTGGACGTCGACCTGCTGGTGCGCACGTCGCTGGAGGATCTGCGGCGGGGCCGGGTGCTCAGCATCCCCGGCCCGCTGTACAAGGCGGTGTACGTGCTCACCCGCATCCTGCCCCGTCCCCTGGTCCGCGGGGTGGCTGCCCGGGTCAAGTCGCGCGGCCGCACCTGACGCGGGCGGCCGGATGCGGAACGGGGCGGCGCGCACCCTCAGACAGGATGGGCGCCCGCCCCGGGTTGCGCGTTCCGCAGATCAGGAGCCGAAGGCGTCCTTCGCCGCGTCCCTGGCGTCGTCGCCGGCCTGCTTGACGTTCGCCCTGGCTTGCTCGGCCTGACCCTTTGCTTCCAGCTCCTCGTTGCCGGTCAACTTGCCGGCGGCTTCCTTGACCTTGCCGGCGGCCTCTTCGGCCCCGTGCTTGATTCTGTCGCCCATCGTCATGGTCGTTCCTCCAGGTCCCGGCCTCGATCCCGCCCGGGCGGCGACGGCCCGTGGGTCGGGCCGCATGCAGGCGGTTCCCGGCCGCGCGACCGGTCAAACCGTTCGAACGGCGAAACCTCCGCCGGCGTGACGGTTTCCGGCCCCGCCGGTCGGGGTACTTCGCAATGGTGGGGTCTCGGCCCGAGACCCCGGAACGGGAGTCGTGACATGACCTTCGTGCTCTGGATTCTGGCGGTCATCCTGGTGATCGCCGGCATTTTCGCCCTCTTCCGCAAGCAGATCCTCTGGGGGGTCGTGCTCATCGTGGTGGGCCTGCTGGTCGGGCCGGGTGGAGTCAGCGTCTTCACCTGATCGGGCTGTGACACGCTGAGGGGGTGACCGAACGCTCGATCGCGCCCGTTCCCGATCCGCGGCTCAGGGCCCGGCTGGCCGACCTGGTCGGCGAGCTTGCCGTGGTGCACGGCCGGGTCACCCTGTCCTCTGGGCGCGAGGCCGACTACTACGTGGACCTGCGCCGGGCCACCCTGCACCACGAGGCATCGCCGCTCATCGGAACCCTGATGCGGCAACTGACCGCGGACTGGGCGTTCGACGCGGTGGGTGGCCTCACCCTGGGCGCCGATCCGGTGGCCACGTCCATGCTGCACGCCGCCGGGCGGCCCCTCGACGCGTTCGTGGTGCGCAAGCAGGCCAAGGCGCACGGCATGCAACGGCAGGTCGAGGGACCGGACGTCCGGGACCGGCGGGTACTGGTGGTCGAGGACACGACGACCACCGGCAACTCGCCGATGGCCGCAGTGGTGGCACTGCGGGAGATCGGCGCCGAGGTGGTCGGCGTCGCCACCATCGTGGATCGGCAGACCGGCGCCGAGCAGGTGTTCGCGGCGGCCGGCCTGGAGTACCGGTACCTGCTCGGGTTGGACGACCTCGGCCTGCCGCGGATGTGACCGGCGCGTTGGAGCCGGGGCCTACCGAATGGGGGACCGGTCGAGTGGGCGTGGGCCCACATCCGCACCCGTGGCCGACGGACGCCCGGTACGACCCGGAACTGCTGGCCAGCGGCGACGCCCGCAACGTCGTCGATCACTACCGGTACTGGCGCCGCGAGGCGATCGTCGTGGACCTGGATCGTCGGCGGCATCCGTTGCAGGTGGCCATCGAGAACTTCGCGCATGATCTGAACATCGGCACGGTGGTGCGCACGGCCAATGCATTTGCGGTTCACAGTGTCCATATCGTGGGCCGGCGCCGGTGGAATCGGCGCGGGGCCATGGTGACCGACCGCTATCAGCACCTGCATCATCATCCGGACGCGGCGTCGCTGCTGGCGTACGCGACCGATGCCGGGTTGACCGTGGTGGCGGTGGACAACCTGCCCGGCTCTGTGCCGATCGAGACCGCCGAGCTGCCACGGGACTGCCTGATGCTGTTCGGCGGCGAGTCGGCCGGGCTCAGCGCGCAGGCCCGGGCCGGGGCGGCGGTGACGGTGTCGATCGCCCAGTTCGGTTCGACCCGGTCGATCAACGCCGGCGTGGCCGCCGGCATCGCCATGCACGCCTGGATCCGTCGACACGCGGACCTGACGACCTCCTGGTGAAGGGGCCTCAGCCCGACTGGCACCAATCGGCGGGCAGGGCGACATCGACGCCGAAGAACGTCACCGACTGGTCGCACGCATCGCTTTTGACCCCGTTGGCGAAGTCGATCACATGCTGCCGCTGCTGCCAGCCGACGAAGATCAGAACGGCGGCCAGGACGAGCACGATGACCTTGCCGACGATCTTCTTGATGACGATGGCCAGTACGACGGCGACCACCGCAATGCCGATGAGGATCCAGGGTGCCGTGCTCTGAATCGTGCTCAGGTCGAACTCCACGTTGCGGACCTCACTCTGCCGCGGGCTGCTCGACCGGGCTCGGCTGCTTGGCGGCGGCCTCGGCGGCGGCCCGCTTCTCCCGACGACCGACCAGCCAGTGGGCGACGGCGGGGAAGGCGCTGGCGCAGATCACGATGACCACCGCGGCGATCACGATGAGGTCCAGGTTCTCCCGGATGAAGGAGATCTGGCCGAGAAAGTAGCCGGCGACAGTCACGCTGGTGATCCAGATGACGCCGCCAATGGCCGAGTACAAGGTGTAGATCTTGAGGTTCATCTTCGACGCGCCGGCCATCACCGTGGCTACCGTGCGGACCACCGGCACGAAGCGGGCGAGGACGATGGTGATCTTGCCGTACTTCTCGAAGAAGGCGGCCGATTTGTCGATGTACTCGCGTTTGAGCAGCTTGGCGTTCGGGCGGTTGAACACCGGCGGGCCGATCTTGTATCCGATCCAGTAGCCGACCATGTTGCCGACGAACGCGGCCAGGGTCACCAGACCGATGAAGAGCCACAGATTCATGTCGATCGCGCCGCTGGCGATGAACAGGCCGGACACGAACAGCAGGGTGTCGCCAGGCAGGAAGAACCCGAGCAGAATGCCGCACTCGGCGAAGATGATCAGCATGATGCCGAGCACCGCCAAGGCGCCCATGCTGTAGATCAGGTTTTCCGGACTCAGCCAACCGGGCAGGAGCGCGAGGTGGGAGGTCATCATGATTCTCCAGGGTACGGGCAGTGGGATCGAATACTGTCTGATTGTTGAGCCGCGAAAAGGCGGCGACACCGCGGCAACGACGTTGGACCTGCGGATCGCACCACCGTTGGTGGACGCGCGGGACCCGGCTCGGTTGTTCCACGCGCGGGAGCGAACGCGCACGTCCTGCCCCGGGGTGTCGGTGACCGGCCACGTCACCGGGCCACCGATCCGGTGACGTGCCGAGGCCGGAGGTCTACCGTCAAGGCATGGACGCCACCGCGACGTCCCCGGCAACGGTGCCGAACGGCGCGCCGACCGCGGTCGACCACCACGACGCAGGCTCCTGCGATGGGGTCGCCCTGATCGGCGCCCTGCGCGCGGTCCTCGGCCCGGACCAGATCCAGACCGATCCCGACGTCACTGCCGCCTACAGCCGGGACATGATGCCGCTGGCCCCCTCGGGCACGCCGCTGGCGGTGGTCTTTCCGACCGACACGGCGCAGGTCGCCGCGATCGTCAGGGCCTGCGCGGCCGCGCGGGTACCGATCGTGCCGCGCGGTGCCGGGTCCGGGTTGACCGGCGCGGCCAACGCGATCGACGGTGCGGTCAGCGTCGTGATGACCAGGATGAACCGGATCCTGGAGATCGACGAGGGCAACCGGCTCGCCGTCGTCCAACCCGGGGTGGTCAACCTCGACTTCCGCACCGAGGTGGAATCCCGCGGGCTGTTCTACGCGCCCGACCCCTCGTCCTATGACTGGTGCTCCATCGGCGGCAACCTGTCCACCAACGCCGGCGGCCTGTGCTGTGTGAAGTACGGCGTGACCACCGACGCGGTACTCGGGCTGGAGGTGGTGCTCGCGTCCGGCGACGTGCTGCGCACCGGCCGGCGGACCGTCAAGGGCGTCGCCGGATACGACCTGACGAAGTTGATCGTCGGGTCCGAGGGGACGTTGGGCATCATCACCGAGGCAAACCTGGCCCTGCGCCCCCGGCCGGCCGCGCCCTGCACGATGGTCGCCGCGTTCGCCGACACCGAGAGCGCCGGCGCTGCCGTGTCCGCGGCGATCCGGGCCGGGCTCGTGCCCTCGCTGATGGAGATCATGGACGCCACCTGCATCAAGGCGGTCGAGGCATACACCGGCTCCAGCATCCTCGGCGAGGGGGACACGCCCGCGGCGATCCTGATCTGCCAGTCCGACGCCGGGTCGGGCGTCGCCCACCAGGAGATGGACCGGCTGGACACGGCCTGCCTGGACGCCGGCGCAACGTTCTCCTTTGTGACCGACGACCTGGCCGAGGGGCGGCTGCTGCTGCAGGCCCGCCGGGCCGTCCTCACCTCGCTGAAGGTGCTCGGCAC
>DATDBV010000298.1:0-6692 GCA_036524715.1 Nakamurella sp.
GGCAGCATGATGACGAACACCACGATGAACATGTGCGGGACGCTGGGCCCGTAGGGCAGCGCGGTGACGTCGGTGCGGTTCTCCTTGCGGGCCAGCCGGCGGGCCAGGAAGGTGTAGTACACGTTGCCGACGAGCATGGCGATGCCCAGCGCCGGCAGCACGGTGCCGAGCACGGATTCGGCGGGCATCTGCACCACGAACAGCAGCAGCGCGGTCAGCGTCAGGACGTTGACCAGGATGTTGAAGCCGAGGCCGAAGAACGCGTTGGTCTCGCCCTTGGTCCAGTAGGGCAGTTTGAGCGAGCCGTCCGAGGACGCCGACGACTTGAAGCCGGTGAGGTTCATGGGTTTCTCCCTGAGGGTGGGTTCGGGTCGGGAGGGTGGGAGTCAGCCGGCCAGGGCGGGCTGCTGGGCAGGTGCAAGAGCGGCGATGACCGAGCCGGAATCGGCGACCCAGCCGAAGATTCCGCCCTGGGCGGCGACCATCTCCAGGCCGACCCGCTGGAACTCCGGGAAGTAGGAGCCGACGCAGTCGGAGACGACCACAGCCTCGTAGCCGCGGTCGTTGGCCTCCCGGACGGTGGTGTGCACGCAGACCTCGGTGGTGACTCCGGTGACAATCAGGTGGGTGATGCCGTTCTCGACGAGGATGTCGCCGAAGGTGGTGCCATGGAACGCGCCCTTGCCGGGCTTGTCGATGACGACCTCGCCTTCGATCGGGGCGAGCTCGTCGATGATGTCGTGCCCGTACTCGCCGCGGATGAGGATGCGGCCGAGCGTGCCCGGGTCGCCGATCCGCTGGGACGGCGCACCTCGCCGGAGCTTTGCCGGTGGGCAGTCCGAGAGGTCCGGCAGATGGCCCTCTCTGGTGTGGATGACGAGCATGCCGGCCGACCGGGCGGCGGCCAGGAGGTCCATCAACGGTGGGACGACCTTGCGCAGCAGGGAGACGTCATTGCCGAGGGTCTCGCCGAATCCCCCGGGCAGCAGGAAGTCCCGCTGCATGTCGATGACGACGAGGGCGGTGGTGGCGATGTCGAAGGTAAAGGGTTCGGGTCGAGCGGGAACGGTGACGGTGTCGGGCACGGTGCACTCCCAGGCAGGGCGGGCGGGGCGGGCGGGGCGGGTGAGGTGGGGGCGGGTGGTCAGGGGTTGGGCTCAGTGGGCGGCGAGGTAGGCGCGCCACCCGCCGAAGGCGGTGATGTCGGCGAGTTCCTCGTCGTCGAGGACGCGGGTGTCGGCGACGAAGCCGATCTCGGTGCTGCCGTCGGCAAGTTCGACCCGGCCCAGGCACACCGCCGGGCTGGACCGGGCCAGGATCGCGGGGAGGGCGGCCGACGACAGGCGCCAGGTCTCCACCTCGATCGCGGCGCCGCCGTCGGGGCTCGTGACGAGCACCGGTACCGGGGACGGGCCGCCGGTGCGCAGCAGCCGATACCGGGCGGCAGTGGTGGTGGACTCAAGCAGCCGTCCGCCCCGGTCGGTGAGGTCGGTGCTGCGGGGCTGACCGGACAGGTGGTGCCCGACGACGACCAGGGTGACGGTGTCGACCGGGGCGTCACCGGTGGCCGGCGCCGGGATCGGCTGCCCGGACAGCGCCCCGGCGACGGCGAGCACCCGGTCGTCGGCCAGCGCTGGTCCCAGGATCATCAGCGCGGCCGGCCGGCCGTCGGAGGTCAGCCCGGCCGGGACGACGGCCGCGCACAGGTCGAGCAGGTTCCCGAAGTGCGTGTAGTGGCCGAGCATGGTGTTGGTCGCGATCGGGTCGGCGAGGACCTGATCGACGGTGAAGGTGGTGCCGATGGCCGGCAGCACCAGCACGTCCATGGCCCGCCACAGCTGCCTGACCTGCGCCCGCAGCTCGCCGAGCCGGTGCTCGGCGGCGAAAACGTCGACCGCGGAGTACTTCCCGCCGCCCTGCAGGATCGTCCGGATCACCGGCAGGATCGAGTCCGGGTGGGTGGACAGGAAGTCGCCGAACTCGGTGAGCCGCTCGGCGACCCACGGCCCCTGGTAGAGCAGCTCCCCCGCCGCCAGGAACGGGCCGAACGGTGTGGTCACCGTCCGCGGGAACTGACGTCCGATCCGGGACCGGGCGGCCAGGTGGGCGTCCCGCATGAAGTCGTCGCCGAAGAACTCCAGTTCGCCGACGTCCGGTAGCCCGATCCGCAGGGCGATCGGGTCCGGTGTCTCGCGATGCCGCAACCGTGTATAGGGATCCCGGTCGTCCGGCGCGGCGACGACGTCGAGCACGGTGGCGATGTCGGTGACGGTGCGGGCCATCAGGCTGATGCAGTCCAGCGACCGGCACGCCGGCACCAGCCCGACGGTGCTGATCAGCCCGCGGGACGGCTTGAGCCCGACGATGCCGTTGAGGGCGGGCGGCACCCGTCCGGAGCCGGCGGTGTCGGTGGCCACGGCGAACGGCACCTCGCCGGAGGCGACCGCCAGTGCGGACCCGGAACTGGATCCGCCGGAGATCAGGCCGCCCCCGAACACACTGCGCGGCACCGGATACGGAGTGCGGGTGCCGTTGAGTCCGGTGGCGAACTGGTCGAGATTGGTCTTGCCGACGTAGATCGCGCCGGCCTCGAGCAGTCGCTCCACCACCGGCGCGGTCGTCTCCGGTACGTAGGCGTAGTCGGGACAGGCCAGTGTGGTCGGTACCCCCGCGACGTCGATGCTGTCCTTGACCCCGAACGGGATCCCATACAGGGGAAGGCTTGTCGGATCGGGGTGGACCTCGAGTTGCTTGGCCCGCAGCAGCAGTTCGCCGCGCTCGGCGACATTGATCCAGGTGCCGTCGTCGCCCCTTTCGGCGATCCGGGCGAGAACCGCATCGACGACGTCGGACGGCGTGCCGGCCGCGGTGCGGTAGGCGGTGGACAATTCGTCGATCGTGGGACCGTCGGCCGGTCCCGGAGCCGAACTCTGCGCCATGGCGTCGATTGTCGACAATCTATGTATCACGAATTGTCTCCGGGTGTTAACAACACATTGCGGCGTCCCTGCTCCGGCACCTGCGAGACCGGCGAATCGGGCTCCAGTGACATTTCCAGAGCGTTGTCAGCCGCCGACCCCGGCCGCGGCCGTCTCCCGGCGATACTGCAGGTAGCGCTGGCCACCGTGCTCGGCCAGCGCGGCCAGCACCACGTCGGCGTCGTTGGTCTCCAGCGCCCTGACCAGCGCCTCGTGCCGGCGGATGCCCTCCCCGGGGCCCACCAGGTTCGCCTCCAGCCGCAGGTTGACCGCCATCGGCCGCTGCAGCTTGATCAGGATGGGCTCCAGGCACAGGTCCAGCTGCCGGTTGCCGGCCAGGGCCACGATCGCCGCGTGGAACGCACGGTGCGCGTCGTCGCGTTCGAGTTCGTCGTCGGACGCCTCGGCGACCCGCATCTGGTCCAGCCGGGCCCGCACCGCCGCCAACGGGTCGACCCCGCTCGCGAAGGCCAACGGCAACGCGGTGACGATCGCGTGCCGCTCCAGCACCGCACGGATCTCGAAGAGCTGCCGGATGTCCTCCTCCGACCAGGTGGCCACCCGGGCCCCACGCCGGGGCAGGTGCTCGACCAGCCCCTGCTGCACCAGCAGCCGCAGGGATTCCCGCACCGGCGCCCGGCTGATGGAGAAGCGCTGGCAGATCTGCTCTTCGATGATCCGCTCGCCCGGGGTCAGCGCCCCCGACAGGATCTCGTCACGCAGCCGACGGGTGGTCGCCTCGACCAGGCTGGGCGCGAACAGGTCGTGCTGCGCGGTGAGGTCGGCGCTCATCGACGGCGCCTCCTCCCATGCCCATGGGGTCCACCCGACCACCGGTTCCGACCAGTGTAGAAGCCCGGACCTGGTCGGGGGTTCACGCAGAAAACCCCGGCCCGGCGGATGATCCGCCGAACCGGGGTCCTCTGCTGCCGCCGAGTCCCGTCTCAGGCCTGCGTCTTGACCAGCTTGCAGTTGGCGTCGATCGCGAACCACTTGCCGGTCACGCCCTGGCCGTTGGCCTCGCCGGGGGCGCCGTCACCTGCGTAGTAGTACAGCGCCCACTTGCCCATCACCAGTTGCTTGGTGCCGTCCGGCCGGTCGAAGGTGCTGACGCCCGAGGCCTGCAGATCGGGGCTGATGGTGAAGTCGTCGGGCACGGTCAGCGGCGGCCAGGCCTGCGCGCAGGCCTCGAAGCAGGTCGACTGCTTCTCCGGATCGTCGGTGAACGCGTAGAGGGTGTGCCCGTTGGCGCCGACCATGACCTCGCCCAGGTTGCCGACCGGGGCCAGTGCGACGACCGGTCCGGCCGGGGCGGCCTGCTCCGGGGCAGGTGCGGCGGCATACGGATCCGGCGCGGGGGCGGGCGCGGGAGCGGAAGAGGGTTCGACCGGCGCTGCGGCCGCGTCACCCTTGATCAGCGTTCCGTCCGCCTTGACCACGTACCACACGCCGCCGACGCCCTGACCGTTGGTCTCGCCCGGGGCCCCGTCGCCGGCGTAGTAGTACAGCGGCCACTTGCCGACCTTGAGCTGCTGGCTGCCGTCCGGCCGGGCGACCGTGCTCACCAGGGCCGGGTCGACCCCGGTGGGCGGGGTGAACCCGTCGGCAACGGTCACCGCGGGCCAGGCGGCGGCACACGCGTCGAAGCAGGTGCTCTGGCCGTCGACGTCCTTGGTGAACGCGTACAGCGTCCGGCCGTCCTCGCCGACCAGGATGGAGCCGAAGGACCCGACCTCGGCGACCGTCGCGGCCGGGGTGGCCGCCGGATCCGCAGCCTTGGCGGCGGTCGCGGTCGGCTCGGCGACAGCGCTGGCAGTGCTGACGGTGCTCGCGGCCGCGGCCGGCGAGATCTGGGCGCTGCCGGTGACGCTGCCGGCGCCGCAGGCGCTGAGCAGCAATCCGGCGGCGACGACCGCGATCGGCGCTGCGATGATCGCACGCAGTTTCATGATGGAGCCCTTTCGATGTCGAACCGTGCATGGAAACGCCGGCATCGGTTGCCGGAGTCGAGGTCTGGGGGGACCGGAAGGCCTGCTCGACCGTCCGGCACTCTGGGGTACGGGCCAGTGCACGGTTCGGTTCTCGGTCATTCGCCATTCACCCGTTCGGCACGGCCGGCCGCGATCGCCGAGAACCGGTTCACCCACTCGCCCCGTACTTCTTCCATGACGATCGCGATGCAGGCCCGGAGCCGGGACACGCCAGGCGGGCGCGCCCGGCTGACCGGGCGGGCCGCGCTGTTCTACCCTTGGCCGGATGCTGACCCAGGAGGAGCTGACGCGCTTTCGCGCGGGCGAATCCGACGCGGTCCGGGCCGTGTACCGGGAGTACGGCCGGCTGGTCTATGCGGTCTGCCGCAATCAGCTCGGCAACCCGCAACTGGCCGAGGACGCGACGCAGCAGACGTTCCTGAAGGCCTGGCGATCGGCGCGCACCGTGGACCCGGGCCGCGACCTGGCCCCCTGGCTGGCCACCATCGCCCGACGCACCGCGATCGACGTGCACCGGCTGGAGTCGCGGCAGGTCAGCTTCGACATCGACGACGTGCCGGCGTCGCATCCGGCGCTGGTCCAGGATCCGGTCGCGATCGAACGGACCTACGACGCCTGGCAGGTGCGGCAGGCGCTGGACGAGCTGCCCCCGGACGAGCGGGAGGTCGTGCAGCTGCAGCACCTGGAGGGCCTGACGCACACGGCGGTCGCCGCGCGGCTGGGCGTGCCGGTGGGCACGGTCAAGTCCAGGTCGTACCGGGCGCACAAGAAGCTGGCCGGCAAGCTCGGTCACCTGCGAGAGGGATTCGATTGACGCCGCGGAGCGCGGACCGCCCGCTGAACGGCCCCTGACCCACCCACCGGAACTACCCTGCGAGAGGAGGTGACCACCGGATGGCTCCCGACACCGGACGGCACGACGCGAATGAAGACGCGATCGATCGCGCCCGGATCGACTACCTGGCCGGCGAGGTCGACACCGATCTGCGCCTCGGCGAGGCGGACCGGATCGAGCTCGATGAGCTGCGCGAACTGCTCGCCGACCCGACCCTGTGGGCCGAGCCGCCGGCCGAGCTGGAGGACGCGGTGGTCGCCGCGATCGCAGCGGAAGCGGCCGCGCTGCCGCCACTGGAGGGACCGTTCGACGAATCGTCCGAGAATCCGGGGGCGGCCGCTCCGGCCGCCGCCCTCGGGCTCGGCGATCGCGTACCCGCCACCCCAGCCTCCGTTGCGGCACCCAGCGACCTCGCGGCGGCCCGCCGCCGACGTCAGGAGCGGTCCGGCCGGTCCCGCTGGACCCGGCCGACGATGCTGATCGCCGCCGCGGCCGCCGTTGTGGTGGTGGCCGGCGGTGCGCTGCTGCTGCGCCCGCCCGCCGACCGCACGTTCGACGTCGCGTTCCAGGCCACCGAGCTGGCCCCCGACGCCTCGGGCGGTGCGGTGATGATCAAGTCCGACTCGGGGTGGGAGATCAAGCTCAACGTGACCGGTCTGCCCCGCCTGGACAACGGGCGCTTCTACCAGGGCTGGCTGCGCAACGCCGACGGCGTGCTGGTGCCGATCGGCACGTTCAACGAGGGCACCGACGTCGTCCTCTGGTCCGGGGTCTCCCCCGATACCTTCCCCACGCTGACGGTGACCCAGGAGGAGGCGGACGGCAACCAGGACTCGTCGGGCCTGCGGGTCCTCGTCGGGACCGCCGTCGAGGTGAAGTAGATCGAAC
>DATDBV010000299.1:0-2157 GCA_036524715.1 Nakamurella sp.
GGAGACCGAGGAGCGGCTGATCGCCGAGCGTCCCGCGGACGACGGCAAGGGTGTCGCGCTGGTGCTGCGCAACCGGGAGATCGAGCTCGCCGACCACTACCGGGCGAACTCCCAGGCCCGCGGGAGCTGGTCGGGAAGCCGCGCCACTGCGGGTTTCTCGGAGCGGTCCCGGCAGGCCGGCGACCAGGCCGGCCGCCGGGCGCGGTTGGCCCCGGAGAAGGCGATTGGTGGACGGCGTGGCGCGATCGACGGCTGACGCCGGCCCACGGGACAGCCAGCGGGGCCGGGTGTACGAGGCGGAGCATCTGGTGCACCGGATCCTCGACCGGTCCGCCCGGTTCCCGATCGTCGAGATCGCCGGGTCTCGGCTGACCCTGCCGCCGGAGCGGCGCTTCGGGTCCATCGATGCCGTGCAGGGCTACGCGGACAAGGTGCTCGCGCTCAACTGGGTGCGGGCGGATTGGCCACGGGCCGAGGTCCCGATACGAGTGCGCGAGCGCGCCGGCTCGACCCAGGCGCACTACGAACGGAATGGGTCGGTCATCGCCGTCCCCGGCTTCCGGACCGGGTCGGGGTGGGCGCTGCGGGAGCTGGTGATTCTGCATGAGTTGGCGCACCACCTCGGCGATGACGGGCCACCCGCGCACGGAGGCGCGTTCGTCGACCGGCTGCTCACCCTCGTGGACGGGACGGTCGGAGCCGAGGCGGCACTGCTGCTCCGGATCACCATGCTGGACACCGGAGTCGAGATCGGCTGATCGACGTCGGTGTGCCTGCGGGTCGGCGAGGGACGGCCGCGATGACCCAGGTCACCGCAGACTATCCGGATGAGCACTTGACCGGTAAACCCGGATCAACTACTGTAGCGGTATAGAAGAACTGGAGCGGTAAAGAAGATCGCTCCCAACGTGGAAGGAACCAAGCCATGTACCTCGATCCGAGTGCCCTGCTCCTGGCCGACCGCTCGCAGCGTCGGCATGTGGAATCGGTCCGGCTGGACACCCCCGGCGACCAGGATCGCCGCCGGGTGTTCCGCCGTCGCCCGACGAGCCGAGACCACCGCTGCGCCTGAGACAGGTTCAGGACCGGGGACCGGACTACGCTCGGCCGGGTGACGAATGTGGACGCCCACCCCGCCGAACTGGTCTGCCGGAAGGGCTCCGGCGCCGTGCGCGGGGCCGGGCCGATCCAGGTTCTGGAACCGCGGGACGTACCGCTCGGCGGCATCCGGGCAATGACCGTCCGGCGCACCCTGCCGCTGAAGCAGCGATCCCTGGTGGGCGCCTGGTGCTTCGCCGATCATTACGGCCCGGACCGGGTCGCGGTCAGCGGCGGGATGGACGTCGCGCCACACCCGCACACCGGGCTGCAGACGGTGAGCTGGCTGTTCGAAGGGGAGATCGAGCACCGCGACTCGGTCGGCTCACACGCGATGGTCCGGCCCGGCGAGCTGAATCTGATGACCGCCGGCCGCGGCATCTCGCACTCCGAGGTGTCCACGCCGGCCACCGACACCTTGCACGGGGTTCAGCTCTGGCTGGTGCTGCCGGAATCGGCGCGGGACATGGCGCCGGAATTCGAGCACGTCCTGCCCGACGAGGCCCGCGACGGCGCCGTCCGGTGCCGGGTGTTCATCGGCTCGTGGCTGGGCCTGAGATCCCCGGCGACGGTGCATTCCCCGCTGCTGGGTGCCGAACTGATCATCGAGGCCGGCGCCGCCGTCGAGCTACCACTGACGGCCGGGTTCGAGCATGGCGTCCTGGTCGACACCGGCGACGTCACGGTCAACGGCACAACCGTCGGGCGGGCCGCGATGGCCTACCTGCCACCCGGCACCAGGTCCTTGACGCTGGCGACCGGCGGGTCGCCCGCCAGGGTGGTGCTCCTGGGTGGGGAGCCCTTCCCGGAGGAGATCGTCATGTGGTGGAACTTCATCGGCCGCACGCACGACGAGGTGGTCGAGTACCGGGCGCAATGGCAGGCAAAGATCGCCGCGTGCGCCGACGGGCGTGCGCCCACGACGAGATTCGGCCGGGTCACCGGCTATCCGGGCAAGCCGCTGCCCGCGCCCGAGATGCCCGGTGTGCGGCTGCGCCCGCGGCGGTTGCCGGACCGCTGAACAGTGCACCGAGTGTGCAGAACACGCCCTCTTCGACC
>DATDBV010000300.1:0-3968 GCA_036524715.1 Nakamurella sp.
CGCGACGTCCAGATTGCCGATCATCCACTCCCGCACGGTCGTCAGGTAGGTGCGGACCGCGTGCTCGTCGCCGCGCATCTCCAGATCCCCGGCCGGAATCTCGCACAGCCCGTCGCGGATCAGCACGTCCAGGCCGCGATCGGCGGCCAGCGGCGCTGCGGTGAGCTGCGCACGAGGCTGGGTGGACGCGGCGATCAGATCGATCCGTTCGTCCGCGAGCATGACCGGAAGGGCGGCGGCCTGCGCCACTCCGAGATCGGTCAAACCCGGCCCGGGCGGGGCGGTGTCCAGCAATCCGAGCACGTTGGACGGCGTCTGCCCGTGCCGGATCAGCAGCAGCCGCATGTCAGCGGCCCCGCTGCCAGCGGCGGACCTGCTCGTCGGCCCGCGCGTAGGCGGCCGGGATGGCGAAGTCCGCGGTGACCTCGTTGACGCCGGCCGCCCGCGGATAGGAACCGAGCCAACGCAACAACGCCTGCCGGCGGATCAACGCGGCGACCACGTCGGCCATCGCCGGGTCGCCCAGGTGACCGTCGGCGTCGACGAGGAAGTAGTAGATCCCCAGCTTCGACCGGGTCGGCCGGGACTCCAGCCTGGTCAGGTTGATGCCCCGGGAGGCGAACTCGCCGAGCACCGTGAGCAGGGATCCGGGGTGGTTGCCGACCGAAAGCACCAGGGAGGTGCGGTCGTTGCCGGTGGGTGCCGGCGGTGGGCCGGGGCGACGCAGCAGGACGAACCGGGTCACCGCATCCCGCACCTCGCCGACGTCGGCGACCAGCGTGTGCAGACCGTAGCGGGGGCCGGCCACCGGCGCCGCCGCGGCCGCGTCCAGGTTGCCCTGGGCCACCGCCTCGGCCGCGGCGGCATTCGACGACGTCGGCACGGCCGCGGCGGCCGGCAGGGTCGCGGCCAGCCAGGCCCGGATCTGTGCGTGCCCGTGCGGGTGCGCGCCCACCGAGTGGATCGCGGCCAGCTCGGTGCCCGGGCGGACCAGGAGGTCGAAGGTGATCGGCACGTAGGCCTCGGCCATGATCAGCAGCGGGTCGCCGTGGGTCAGCTCGTCCTGGGTGACCGGGACCGCACCCTCGACCGAGCTTTCCATTGCCGCGCAGGCGGCATCGGCCGTGCCCCGGCGGACCTCGTCCAGGGCCGACGACACGGTGACGGTCGGGTCCAGGACGACAGCTCCCGCCGACTCGGCCAGCAGGCGGGCCGCCTGCTCGGTGAACGTTCCCTCGGGACCGAGGTAGCACCAACGCTGGGTCGGTCCCGCTGCGTCACCCCGAGCGTCCACGATCCCACCCTAGAGTCGGCCGAGCCTGCGAGGGCGCCAACAGGCACAGCTGGAGGGCACTGAAGCAACTCGGTGACGAAGGAACCAGATTGCTTCAGTTCAGTGCACTCCTTCGCCAGCCAGCTTCCGAGGTCAGCCGCCGACTTCCGGAGCCTGCGCCTGCAGCTGGGCCAACCGATCCGGATCCTGCACGCTCATCCAGGCCAGCACGTCGCGGAAAGGAACGCACTCGACGCCTTCCTGGCCGCACTTTTCCAGCACGAACTTGGTCAGCGCATTTTCGTAGGCGCTGTTGTTCCACGCGTTGAAGTGGTTGCCCAGCACCAGCGGCGCCCGGTTACCGTTCCAGGTCGCGTTGAACATGTCGTTATATGTTTGGTACACCTGTTCGGAATCAGCCGCTGATTCCGCCGGGGTCACGCCCTTGCTGGATCCTTTGCGCTGCGTGAAGTAGAAGTTGTAGTCCATCGTGATCAGGAACTTGTCGGTGCCGTGAATCGGGAACTCGGCCATGCCGAACTGCCAGATCTTGTACTGCTGCGACTGCTTCGGCCACGAGATGCCGTGCTTGGTGAAGGACGAGTCATAGGTGATGCCGTGGTCCACCAGGGCCGGGAACAGTTCCTCCGCCTTGCCCTCCAGGCACGGCGTGCGCTCCCCCCGGACCTCCTGCTTCGGGTCGAAGGCCAGGTCCGCCATTGGCACGCCCGGATTGTTCGCCTTGACGTTGTCGATCAGCGAATAGAACTGGTCGAGTTCCCAGTTCCACTGATCCCTCGACCAGACGCCGCCGCTCGGTTCGGACCCACCGTCGCAGAAGTGACCGTTGAAATGCGTGCCGATCTCATTGCCCTCGGCATAGGCGGTGTTCAGGTCCTGGATCTCGGTCGTTAGGTCGGTCGCCAAGTTCCAACCGATGTCCGACTTGCCCGGGGGGTGGTCGGGCCCCTGGTAGGCGTTTCTCGTCTCGTCGGACAGCATGTAGGTGCCGGACAGGAAGCCGGTGAAGTGGAACGGCACCTGCTTGCCGACGTCGAACCAGTGCTGCCACTTCTCGTGCCAGCCGACGCCGTCGAAGCTGACGATGATGAACTGCGGCGGCTTCTCGCCCGGCCGCAGCTTCGTGGGTACGAAACCGGAGGGCATGGCCACGCCCTCAGCGACCGTGCCGTCGCCGGACTGGGTGGCCGTGGGGCTCGGTGCGGCGCTGGCCGAGGTCGACTCCGGACTGGTGGTGGCCGCCGACGAGGCCGGGCTCGATTCGGGCGCGGCAGTGACGAAACTGGTCACCGTGACGTCGGCCGCGCTCGAACTGCCGCAGGCGGCCAGTAGCAGGGCGAGCACTCCCGTCACCGCAATCATGGCCTTGCGCCGACGTGCCAACCTCATGGATCCTCCGTGCCTACTCGCGAACATTGGTGCTCCCCCCGTGCGCCAACCCGCACGGCTGCACTTCCGTGTGCGCCCAGGGGCACACGGTTTCTGAGGGTACTGTCCGATAGCCGGCGTGCGATCACCGTGAAACGCCCTGCGTGTCGGTCACCGGGCGATCGGTCCGTGCCGCCGCCTGCTCCTGGGCCGTTGCGGGCACGGCTTAAGCTGCGCGGTCATGACCACCGGTGCTCCCCCGCCGCACGGCGGCCCACCTGCACAGACGACGCCGCCGCCGGACCCCGACGGGTTCCTGAATCCCCGGCCGTACACGCCCCGCTCGATGTGGGTCGAACTGGTCGTGGTGTTCCTCGTCACCCTGGGCACCAGCGGCCTGAGTTCGCTGATCAGCCTGGTCGACGCCCTGCTGGCCCCGGTGCCGCTGGCTTCGCAGACCGTGGCCATCGTCGTGCCGCAGGCGCAGGCGTCGTACCTGGACCTGATCAAGCAGCTGCTCTCGATCGTGCGTGGCCTGGCCTGGGGGGCGTTGGGGCTGTACCTGCTGTGGCGCAGCGGGGTGAACCTGCGCACGAAGCTCGGCCTCGACCGGCGGCGGCCCTGGTCGGACCTGGGCGTCGGGGTGCTGCTGACCGGCGTCATCGGCATCCCCGGCATCGCGCTGTACCTGGGCGCGGTCGCCGTCGGCGTCAACCTGACCGTCGCGCCGTCCACCCTGAACGATGTGTGGTGGCGCCTGCCCGTGCTCGTCCTGGCCGCCATCGAGAACGGGTTCCTGGAGGAGGTGCTGGTCGTCGGCTACCTGTTGACCCGGCTGGAGCAGCTGAAGGTGCCGGGCTGGGCGGCGATCGCGATCTCCGCGGTGCTGCGCGGCTCCTATCACCTCTACCAGGGCTTCGGCGGGTTCATCGGGAACGCGGCCATGGGCGTCGTCTTCGCCTGGTGGTTCCGCCGCACCCGGCGGCTGTGGCCGCTGGTGATCGCCCACTCGCTGTTGGACATCTTCTCGTTCGCCGGCTACGCGCTGCTCAAGGGCTCGGTCAGCTGGCTGCCCTGACCGGCCCCGCGCCCGCCCGGCGCGATGCCCCCCGCGCGATGGCGCCAGGCGCGATCGGCCCAGTCTCGATGGCCCCAGTCGCGATGACCCAGTCGCGATGACCCAGTCGCGATCTAACGCAGGGTGAACTGCCGCCCCAGGATCCCGTCCCGAGCCCGGCGCTCGGCGTCCGACAACGGCGCGTCCACCCCGAGAGCCGACGCCAGCCGCTCGGCGAAGGCCAGCGCG
>DATDBV010000301.1:0-10200 GCA_036524715.1 Nakamurella sp.
CTGGTCAGGGCGGTCGCCACGTGTGGCGGCCGGGAAGCACGGGATCGCGTCGACCGGCCGGCGGCGCTGCACGCAGGTCAACAGGGAGCGGTGTGACGCGAGCGCTGGTGCCACTGTCGATGTCGACCATCGGGTTGATTCCGGGGCGTTGCCGCAGCTGCGTGGCTTGGGAGTTGGAAGCGGAAGCTGTGCGGTCCGCGGTGGAGTCGGGTGAGGCCGAGTTCGAGAAGGAGGTCTGGCTCTCGGGGGTCATGCTGACCTGGGGTTCGGCCGGCCAGATCGTCACCCTCGACGACGAGCCCGTCGGCTTCGCCCTGTACGCGCCGCCGACGGCGGTGCCGGGCGCCGTCGCGTTCCCCACGTCCCCGGTGTCGCCGGACGCGGTGCTGCTGACCACCGCCCGGATCGAGCCGGCGCACCGGCAGCAGGGCCTTGCCCGGTTTCTGCTGGAGGGTGTGGTGCGGGAGTTGACCCGGCGCGGCGTGCGGGCCATCGAGCTGTTCGGCCGGGAGGACCCCGCCGCCCACGAACCCGTCGAGGATCAGTTGCCGGAGCACATGGTCCAGGACACCGGTATTCCGGGCTGTGTGCTGCCCGCCGGGCTCGCCCGGGCGGTCGGTTTCACCGAGGTGGCGCCGCACCACCGCTACCCGCGGTTGCGGCTGGAACTCGGCCGGGACATCGGCTGGAAGGCCGACGTGGAGGCGGCCCTGGAGGAGCTGTTCGCGAGCCTGACGGTCCCGGCCTCCCCACCGCCGGCGGTGCGGGAGCTGGTCGGTGCCGGCGCCAGCCGGGTGCCGGCGTCGGCGATCAGGCCGAGTCGCGGATGCGTCGCTCGTGCGCGAGCAGGTCGGAGAACGTGAACGAGCCGGTGTGCGGGTCGTCGTGGCCGTCCAGGTACAGCCGCTTGACCGCGACCAGGACGCCATCGGCGAGCTGATTGCGGAAGTCCGAGGACAGCAGCCGGCCCCGTTCGGCCGGATTGGACAGATAGCCCATCTCGACCTGGATCGCCGGCATCCGGGTCAACCGCAGGATGTCCCAGGGGCGGTGATGGACCCGGCAATCGGCGAATCGGGTCCGGGCCACCAGCTCGCGCTGCACCAGCCCGGCCAAGGTCTCGCCCACGGTCGATGTGGCGCCCGAGTCGGTGCCGAAATGGAAGGTCGCGATGCCGCAGGCGTGCGGCGAGGGCGATCCGTCGATGTGCAGGCTCAACAGCAGGTCGGCGCCGATGTCGTTGGCGAACGCGGCCCGCTCCTCCTGGGTCGGGTTCTCGTGGGCGCCGCGGGTGAGGGCGACCGACATCCCGGTGGTGACCATTCGGGAGCGCAGTCGCTGCGCGATGTCGAACGTCAGGTCGGCACTGCGGACGTCGCCGATCGTCCAGCCCGGGTCGTCGGCCCCGTGCGCCGGGTCGATGACGATCCGCTTGCCCTGCAGCCGGGGACCGGCCTGCCGGACCAGCTGGTATTCACGCAGGTACTGGGGACGCCCGCCGGTGACCATCCGGCCGATCCGGTTGAGCTCCTTGTAGGTCTGGGCGCCGAAGACGCCGTCGTCGGCCAGCCCGCGGTGCCGCTGGAAGTCGCGGACCGACAGATCGGTCGACGGGCCGAATATCCCGTCCGGGCGACCCGTGTTGTAGCCCATCTCGGCCAGCCGGGTCTGCAGGGCCATCACGTCGTCGCCGGTCATCGGGGCGGACAGGGTGTGGGACAGGGCCCGGTCGCCCAGCGTCCAGCGGGCGTCGGTGAGCGACCGCGTGGTCACCGGGCCGACCATGCCGTCGGCGATGAGGCCACGACGCTGCTGGAAGTCGCGGATTGCCCGGTCGACCGTGTCGTCGAACTCGACCAACCGGCGGTCCGTGCCGTTCAACGAGGGCAGCAGCTGCAGACTTGCCAGTGCATCCCGTAGGTCGGCCACCGCCGGACCTCGATCACCGCGCCGCAGCAGCATCGCTCTCCCTCAGTCTCGTCAGGCCGGCCAGGCCGGCGTCAGCGGTCTATCGACCACCCATCGATTGACGTCTGAGCCGCCGACAGGTTCACATCGACCTTGCATTCAACTCTCATGCACGGCGGGATCGTCCCCCGCGCCGTTCATCATTGTGCCCCCGAACCCGCCGGTTGCCCGTCATTGCGCGGCACACGTCACGGGCCCGGACCGCGAACGGGCAAGAGCCGGACACGCAACCGCCGCCGACCGGATGAACCGGCGGCGGTCTGCAACTGGGACGCCGGACGTCAGGCCAGGACGTCGGCGAACTCGGCCAGCAGGGCGGCCTTCGGCTTGGCGCCGACCACCTGCTTGACCGGCTTGCCCCCCTTGAACACGAGCATCGTGGGGATGGACAGGATCTGGTACTGCTGTGCGATCTCCGGGTTCGCGTCGATGTCGAGCTTGGCGACGGTGACCTTGTCCTCGTGCTTGGTCGCAATCTCCTCCAGGATCGGCGCGATCATGCGGCACGGGCCGCACCATTCGGCCCAGAAGTCGACGATGACCGGCTTGTCGGACTGCAGGACGTCGGTGGTGAAGCTGTCGTCGGTGACCTTGACGGTGGCCATGGCGCCTCTTTCTCTCGGTTGGTGCGCGGGGACAAGGGACGGGCCGGGCCGGCCCGGGTGAGGTCAGACGCTCAGCGCGTCCTCGAAGGCGGCCCGGGGTTCGCCGGGCATCGGGTCGGTCGTGAAGTGGGCGTCCAGATCACCCTCCGGAGCGGGGTGGGAAGCCAGATAGTGCTGCGCGTCGAGCGCGGCCGCGCACCCGGTGCCGGCGGCGGTGACGGCCTGCCGGTAGGTGTGGTCCACCAGGTCACCGCAGGCGAAGACGCCCTCGACGCTGGTGCCGGTGGACGCGATCGCATGGACGTGGTGGCCGGTCAGCACATAGCCATCGTGGTCGGTGGTGACCTGGTCCCGGAACAGGTCCGACCGCGGATCGTGCCCGATCGCGACGAACATCCCGGTGGCGGCGACCTCGCTGGTCCGGCCCGTGCGGGTGTCGGTCACGGTGACCCCGGTCAGGCTCGTCTCCCCGTGCAGGGCGGTGATCACGGCGTTGGTCAACCACTTGATCTTCGGGTCCTTGCGGGCCCGGTCCAGCATGAT
Organism: Nakamurella sp.; assembly: GCA_036524715.1. GTDB lineage: Bacteria > Actinomycetota > Actinomycetes > Mycobacteriales > Nakamurellaceae > Nakamurella. Next base: position 3,117 of record DATDBV010000301.1, read on the forward strand.
CGCGCTGGCCCGGAACTCGTCCCGCCGGTGCACGACGGTGACGGACCTGGCGAACCTGGTGAGGAAGGTGGCCTCCTCCATCGCCGAGTCGCCGCCGCCCACCACCAGGATGTCCTGGTCGCGGAAGAAGAAGCCGTCACAGGTGGCGCAGGCCGACACACCACGACCGATCAGCCGCTGCTCATCGGGCAGGCCGATGTAGCGGGCGGCCGACCCGGTGGCCAGCACGATCGACCGCGCCCGGTGCACCTCGCCGTCCACCGTGACCGTCTTGATCGGACCGGCCAGGTCCAGCGCCTCGACGTCCACGGTCCGCAGGTCCGCACCGAACCGCTCGGCCTGCTCGCGGATCTGCGCCATCAGGTCGGGCCCCATAATCCCCGCCGGGAAGCCGGGGAAATTCTCCACGTCGGTGGTGTTCATCAGCGCACCCCCGTAGGAATAGCCCTCGAACACCAGCGGCGCGAGCTCGGCGCGGGCCAGATAGATCGCGGCGGTATAGCCCGCCGGACCCGAACCGACCACGATCACGTCGTGGATGCTGTCGTCGGCCAGATCGTCGACCGCCGACAGCTGGACGGCGGCCGGGTCCGGGACGGGCGCCGATATGGACACGAACTGATTCACGACATCTCCTCACGCAGGCCCGGCGGCCGACCGCAGGACGTGCACGATGATAGAGCGGCTCGCAGGCGAGCTCGCGATTCAGTGTCGTCAACAACGTCCGAGGCCGGATATTCCCGCCGGCCCGGGGCGGCGGCTCGGGGTCAGCGGCCGGTGACGGCGATCTCGTTGATCTTCGACTGGAACTGGTTGTCGGTCGTCTGGCCCAGTTTGACCACGTACACGATCAGGTACTTGGACTTGGGTGCGTTGCTGATGTCCACGGTCGCGACACCGTCGTTCACCGTCGCCGTGCCCAGGTTGGATGTCGAATCCAGCGGCCCAGGGGTGAGGGAGTTGGCGGTTCGGATCTCGGCGACCGTGCCGTTGACGGCGCTCTTCACCGTGACCTGGGTCGGGGACACCTCGCGCTCCAGTTCCAGGGTCAGTCCGACCCCGGACTTGAGGGTGGGGAACTGCTGTTTGTAGACCCAGGTCAGCCAGAAGGAGCTCTCGTTGCCGTCGAACGCGCGGTCGACATAGTCCTTGTAGTCCGGCGTTCCGTCACCTTCCGGGTCGTAGACCGCGCCGCCCACGATCGGTACCGGGCCGGCGGCCGCGGCCCCGGTGCTCGAGGCCGGAGCGCTCGGCTCGGGCGCCGCCGGCGCCGCGGTCACGGCGGTGGTGGCGGTGGCCGAGTCGAGCATCGGCAGCTCTTCCGGCGCGCTGTTCTGGATCGAGGCGGTGAACTGGTTCATCAGACCGCCGAGCGCGATGACGATCAGGACCGCGAACACCGCCAGGACGACTCCGGCCAGGCTCAGTTTCGCCCGGCGGTCCCGGATCAACCGGCGGTCGGCGGCCGACAGCGGCCGGATCTCGGGTGTCGGCGGCGCGTCCGCGATCCCGGCGACCGTCTCCGGGCTGCGCAGCAGCGCGGCGATGGCGCCGACCGCGTGGATGCCGTCCGGTTCATCCGGGTGCAGGGCGCGCTCGGCCAGGGCGGACAGCGCCTCGGGCACCGCGGCGACGACCTCGCCGGCCGGGATCTCACGACCCAATCTGGTCGGCGCGGCCGGCACCGGCACGCCGCCGCCGGCGGCGGTCGGGTCGGCGGTCGGATTGTTCAGGGGCCAGGTGCCGGTGAGCATCAGGTAGAGCAGGCCACCGATCGCCCTGATGTCCTGGTCCGGAGTGGCCGAGGCGTGGGCGATGACGTGGGAGAGCCGGACCTGTCCGTCGAAGTTCACCCGCACCAACGACGGGTGGATGGCGCCGAGCGAGACGCCGTTGCGGTGCGCCTCGGCGACCGCCTCGGACAGCTTGGCGGTGATCGAGGTGGCGACGTCGGGGTCCAGCGGCCCGCCGGACACCAGATCGGTGAGGGTGGCCCCGTCGACCCACTGACCGACCACGTAGGACTGCCCGTGGTCGGTGCCGACGTCCAGGGTCTGCGGCAGACCGACATGGTGCAGCCGGCCGGCCCGCAGGGTTCGGGCGACGGTGGCGGACGTGCCGGTGGTGTCCGGCAGGATCGTGACCGCCATGTCGCGGGGCAGCACGGTGTCCTTGGCCCGCCAGAACCAGTGCCCGGCACGGTCCGAGGCGACCAGGCCGACCAGCCGGTACCGGCCGCCCACCATCATGCCCGGGTTCAGTGCCGATGCCGCGGAGCCGTCGATCACCTGGGTGGCGGTGCTGTCGGCGCGGACCGACTCCGCCGTCCCGGCACGGGGTTCGTCGGCCGACCGGGCGACCTGGTCCACCCGGACCTCGGTGGTCGCCTCGTGGTCGTCGTCGGCGGTCGGGGCGGCGCGGCCACCGCCGCGGTTGTCGGACACCGGTTCGGACACCTGCTCCCTGCTAATCGATGACGGGCTGATCGATGACGGGCTGATCGATGACGGTCCGGGCAAAGTCGGGACGGTGGCGACCGCGGACGGGTCCCTGGCGGCCGGGCCACCACCCATGAGGGTGCCATGCCCCGCGTCGGGGACGTGTATGGACGCCCCCGGGTTGGCCGATCCGGCTGCCGAATCGCGGTTGAAGCGATCGGGCAGCCGCCGCCGGAGCCGCCGCCGGACCGGATCCAGCTCCTCCACCCGCAGCAGCAGGGCGAGCCCCGCGATGACGACGAGGCCGACCGGGGCGCAGATCAGGATCTGGGCCAGGGCCTCGCCGAGGGTGTCGACCGTTCCGTCGGTGAGCAGCAGGCCCAGCCCGGCCGCGGCCGCCCCGCCCACCGCGCTGGCCAGGGTCATCTTGCCCAGGGTGACCAGGGTCCGCCGGGTGGCCATCGGCCCGTACCGGTGCCGCAACCAGATCTCCCCGACGATGGCGCCGGCGAGGTAGGAGACGGTGGTGCCCAGGGCCATGCCGGGCACGATCAGCGTCGGGGGCAGATTGACGCAGGCGATCAGCAGGGGGACGCGCACCCCCACCATCGCCAGGTTGATCAGCGCGGGCGTCCGCGCGTCCTTCATCGCGTAGAAGACCCGCATCTGCATCAGCGTCACCGCGAACGGCACCAACCCCAGGGCCAACGCGGTGAGTGTGCCGGACAGCACCACGATGTCGGCGAGGGACACCGCGCCGTACAGCGACGCCAGGATCGTCAGCGGGATCGCCAGCACGACCATGCCCGCGGCGATCGGTACCAGGGCCACGATTGACAGCCGGTTGCCCAGCGACGCGTCATCCTTCATCTGCTCGAACTGCCCGGCCGCGGCGTGCCGGCTCATCCGCGGCATGATCGCGGTGAGGATGGAGACCCCGACGATCCCGTAGGGCAGCTGGAACAGCAGCGACGCGAACGAATACAGTGCGATGCCGCCCTCGATGTTCGCCGAGGCGACCCGGGTGATCACGATGTAGCCGGCCTGCGAGATGAGCACGTAGACGACGGCCCAGAGCATCAGTTGACCGGCCTCGAGCAGGCGCCGGTCGCCGCCCCACCGCCAGCGGAACCGGAACCCGCCGCGCAACAGCGACGGGATCATCACCACGGCCTGCAGCACGATTCCCGCGGTGGTCCCCAACCCCAGGATCAGGAACTGTTCGCGGGTCAGCCCGGTCAGGGCACCGCCGGCGGCGGTGGTGTTCTGCGGATCGTCCGGCGTCAACAGCAGGGCAATGCCGATACCGATGACGACGAGGTTGTTGGCTACCGGCGCCCACGCCGGAACGCCGAACTTCTCCTTGGTGTTCAGGATCGCGCCGAACAGGGCGGCGATCCCGTAGAAGAAGATCTGCGGCAGTAACAGCAGGGCCAGCCCGTTGGCCAAGTCGCGGTCGACGAACTCGCTACCGGACAGGTACACCCTGGTCAGCAGGGGCGCGGCGGCAATGGCCAGACCGGTGGCGCCGATCAGGCCGACGAACGCCATGGTCATCAGCCGCTGGGTGTAGCCCTCGCCACCGTCCGGGTCGGCCCGGGCCCGGGACAGCAGCGGGATGGCCACCGAGGTCAGCACACCCCCGATGAGCAGCTCGAAGATGATGTTGGGCAGGGTGTTGGCGATCGTGTAGGCGTCGTTGACCATGCCGAAGCCCAGAAACGCCAGGATCACCACCTTGGCCAGGAAGCCGGTGGCTCGGCTGACCAGGGTGGCCAGGGCCATCACCGCGCCGGCCCGGACCACTCCCGAGGTCCTAGCGGTCTTCATGCCCGCGATGTCATCGCGGTGGATCGCCGGATCGGTGGCCGAACTGTCGGCGTCGGCGGCCACTGTGCGCACGTCGCGCACGTCCTCGCCGGATGCCTCATGGGTGGTCACTGACGATGTTCCCGTCTTTCGGAAAGAACCGCCTCGTCCCGGGGTTCGGGCGATGGGGCCGGGGTGGGCCCGGCGGCACCTTCAGCGGGACTTTCAGCGGTGGTGGCAGCGGTGGTGGCAGCGGCGGCGAGGCGGGCCCGCCGGCCGCGGAGCCGTTGACGGATCCGCAGCGCCACCATGATGACCAGCACCCCGCCGGCCACCGCCATCAGCACGACGGTGAGCGCCCCATAGGCGCTGGACTGGACGGACAGCTGCACCGGGCTGCCCCAGCCGACACCGTCCGGCCCGACCAGGGTGGCGGTCACCTGGAACTGTCCGGATCTGGTCACCTCGGTGGGAATCTTCACCTGCTGCGATCGGCCGGCCGGGATGATCTGCACTGGTTGCTCAGTGGTGGTCAGACCGACCATCTCGCCACCGGTGAGCTGGACCAGGGCCGGCACGTCGTACGGGGTGCTGTTCTGCACGGTCAGCACCAGCGGTGACGTCGAGGAGGCCAGCGTGTAGCTGGTCGACGCGGTGGCGATCTGCACGCCCGACCGGATCGTCGACACGGTCGATTCGACGGTGGACAGGTTGGCCTCGCCGACGGTCGAATCGGTCCGGAAGGCCGTCGATGCGGCCGCGTCCAAGGCAGCATCCAGCGGATCGAGCAAGGTTGCCGGGTCGGACTGCTGGCTGACCGAGTTCAGCGTGGTGCGCAGGTCGGCGACCGCGGCCCGGTCGGTCACGATCCGCTGGAGGTACGCCGCCGAGAGTTCACGGTCCCGGGCGGCCTCGGGATAGTCCGTCGTCCCTTCCTGCTGCGCTGCCGCGGACAGGGTGGCGAGAGACTCGCCGGCGATCACCCCGTTGCGGCCCAGTTCGCCCAGAAGATGAATCAGCTCGGTCAACGCCGCGCTGTCCGGCGACCAGCGGCGGGTCGGGGCGAAGACCGAAGGGGCGGTGGTGCCGTCGGCCCGCTGCTGGGCCAACAGCGCGGTCAGCGAGTTGACCTTGGTTGCCCAGCCCGTCTGCCGATCGTCGTCGATCAGCTTGTCCAGTCCGCCGAGGACGTCTGTCTGCGCGACGACGGATGGCAGTCCGGCGCCGCCCTGGTCGGGGGCGATGAGCGCGGACGTGACCGGCCGGCCGTCGGCGGCGGTCGGCACCTGGACCGCCGCCTGAGACAACAGGCCGGTTCGGGCGCCCCCCGAGAGCAGCGTGGACAGGGTGGCCTCGTCGGCGGCCCCGTCGATCGGAAATGCGGTCGGGGAGGCCGACGCGGAGGTCACCGAATCCAGATCACCCCACATCCGCTCGGCCACCTCCTGTCCGTGCTGCGTAGTTGTGGTCACATCGGCGGCCATGCCGGCCCGGACCAGGGCGACCACGTCAGGGTCGCCGTAGGGCAGCAACACCAACGGATGGGATGCCGCCACGGCGCGAAGCCGCTCGACGAAGGACGCGGCGACCTGCTGGCCGGTTCCCGCGACCGTGCCCGCGATGTCGGCCGCGCCGCTGCCGGCGGTCTGATCAGTTGGCGCCGGGGTGGCCGCGGCGGTGCCGCCGGGCGTCACCGGTACCGATTCGGTGGCGTCGGTTGCGGGTGGTGAGGTGGTCTGATCGGCGGCCTGGGCCTGGGTGATGGCGCTGACCGGCGGCTGGGCGGTCCCGGGCGGTGCCACGACCCGGTAGGCGCCCGTCATCCGGTTCAGCTCGTCGAGCATTTGCGGATCCAGCACGATGGTCAGGGCCCCGGTCGGCAGGGTGGACGTGGCGTCACCGGTCAGGCCGTCCAGCAGCGTTGACAGGCGACCGCCCGGGGAGATCGACGCCAGCAGGTCGTCGTTGAGGAACACCCCTTCGACCCCGAGGTGGGGTACATCGACCATCGGCCAGACGAAGTTGAACGGTGTCGGGCGGCCCGCGGTCTGCTCCGGTGCGGTCGCTCCAGGGACGCCCATCACCGTCAGCATCAGATGGAGTTCCCCGACCCGCGCAGCCAGCGGACCGTCCGGCAGCATCACCGCACCATTGACGTTCACCATCACCGGGTAGACCCCTGGCCGAGTGATGTCCAGCGCGTCCGGGCCGTCGATCGACGCGCTGAACACGAACGGTGCGGACGCCCCTGCGGCCAGGGCGCCGGTGATCGGGGTGAACGAGTTGGGAACCCGGGCGACCGGCTCGTCGGGCGCGGCGATCTGGTCGTGCACGTCGGCGGTGGACCGCAGGGCATCGCCCCGCTGGACTCGGTAGGTCAGGTCGACCAGCTCGTCCGGACCGGTGTTGGTCATGGTGCCGGTGATGGTCAGCGCGCTCGGACCGGTCGAGGTGACCAGGGTGGGATCGATCGCCGACACATCGAACGCCAGCCGGGTGGCATACTCGCCGCCCGGAGCGGTGATCCGACCGGTGGCCGGATCCGGACTCCGCGGGGCCGTCACCCGGGCCGACGAGCCGGCTTCGGCCGCAGCCGCCGTGCTCATCACTGCGGTGCTCATTGCTGCCGTGATCGTCGCCGTCAGGAACGCCAGAAGCACGACACTTGCCCGGAGCCGGCCCGCGATGGCCTGCCGACCACGCTGTCGGACGCCCGCGTCGATCATCCCGGCGCCTCCGAGGAGGCCCCGGGCCGTTCGCCCTGATGTCGACCCTCCCGCCCACCCTGGCCCTCCCGCCCACCCTGGCCCTCCCGCCCACCCTGAGCACGCCCACCC
>DATDBV010000302.1:0-2623 GCA_036524715.1 Nakamurella sp.
ATGGCCATGGGCGCCGCCTTCATCGTTGAAATCGTCGGACTGCGAGGCTACCCCCGGGGCTGGGTCAGGCCCAGAGGTCGGCCAGATCGGGTAGGGCGACCCGGGAGGGCGCGGCCGGCCGAGTCGGTGCCGGCCGCGGTGGCGTCAGGTCGAGCACCTCCACCGTGTTCAAGGCGGCGTCGTCCAGGAACCGGCTGATCGGTGCCATCGAGTGCCGATCGTCGCGGGCATGGCGGTGGTGCGGCATGCGCAGCGGCGCGTACAGGTGCAGCTCGTCCGCGGCCCGGGTGATGGCCACGTAGAACAGCCGGGCCTCCTCCTCGATCCCGTCCGACTTGGCCAGCGCCATGTCCGAGGGGAACGAGCCATCCACCAGATGCAGCACATGCACGATCGGCCACTCCAGGCCCTTGGCCGAATGCACGGTGGACAGGACGAGGTAGTCGTCGTCCTGGGTGGGGGGACCGGCCAGGTCGCTGGTGGACGCGGGCGGGTCGAGTGTCAGCTCGGCGACGAACGCGGCCAGGTCCGGTGACTGATCGGCCGCACCGACGAGTCGCTCCAGGTCGCCCAAGCGCACCGACCAGTCCCGGTAGCGCGCGGTGACCAGTGGTCGGAGCAGGTCCAGGCAGCCGCGGGCCCGGTCGCCGATGGGGCGCCGGGCCCGGGCGTCCGCCACGGCCCGCAGGGTGGCGGCCAGGCTCACCCGGCACATCGCCGGCGCCGCCGCGACCGCCTCTGCGTGCCGGTCGTCGTCCACCGGCCGCTCCGGGTCGGCCACCACCTGCAGCAGGGCCCTGGCCCGGGCCGGCCCGATGCCGTCGTGCAGTCGGAGCAGCCGGTACCAAGCGACCTCGTCCATCGGGTTGTCCAGGAGCCGGACGGCGGCGACGAAGTCCTTGACGTGCGCTGCCTCCAGGAACTTCAGCCCGCCGTACTTGACGAACGGGACGCCCCGCGCGGTCAGCTCGACCTCGAGCAGGTCGCTGTGTTGCGACGCGCGCATCAGGACGGCCTGGTCGCGCAGTCGCCGACCGTCCTGATGTGCGACGAGCACCGCATCGATGATCGCCCGTGCCTCGGCCGGCGCGTCGTGGCAGCGCACCAGCCGCGCCCGGTGACCCTCCCGGCGTTCGGAACGCAAGGTGATCCGGTGCTCGGCACCGCCGTCCGGGCGGACCACGTTGGCCAGATCGAGCAGTCGTTGATGCGAGCGGAAGTTGCGTTCCAGCCGGACGACGGTGACCTCGGGCAGATCGTCGATCAGTGCCCGCAGGTGGGCGTGGTCGGACCCGCGGAAACCGTAGATCGCCTGGGCGTCGTCACCGACCACCGTCAAGCCATGCCCGCCGGGACGCAGCGCGCGCACGATGTCCACCTGGGTGGCGTTGACATCCTGGTACTCATCCACCAGGAGGTGGTCCCAGCGGGCGACGATCTGCGGGCCGACGACCGGATCTTGCAGCAGGGTGCGCCAGGCGAGCAGCAGGTCGTCGAAATCCAGCATTCCCCGCTCACGCTTGCGGGCGATGTAGGCGCGGAACAGATCCATCACGGCATCGACATGTGGGTGCACCCAGCCGAACTCGGTCTTGATCAACCCGCGGGCAGGGGTGCCGGTGTTCACCGCCCGCGAGTAGATGTCCACCAGGGTGGCCGCCCGTGGGAACCGCCGATCGGTGCCGTCCAGGCCATGGTCGTGCCGCAACAGGTCCATCACGTCGGTGGCGTCGGCCCGATCCAGCACGCTGACCGCCGGCGGCAGGCCGAGTGCGTCGGTGTGCCGGCTGATCACCGCATGCGCCACGGCGTGAAAGGTTCCGCCCTGCAGTCGATGCCCGGCATCCGGCTGCGTGCACATGGCCGCCGCCCGGGACACCATCTCGTCGGCGGCCCGCCGGGTGAACGTCAACAGCAGGACCCGCTCGGCGGGCACTCCCCGGTCGAGCAGGCTCGCCACCCGGGCGGTCAGCGTCCGGGTCTTGCCGGTGCCCGCGCCGGCCAGAATGACCAGCGGGTCGTCGCCATGCGCCACCGCGGACAGCTGGGCGTCGTCCAACCCGGCATCCCACCCTGACTCGAACATTCGTGCGATGCTATCGCCGGGGTTGCCGCCCCCGTGTCCGACGCGCCGATGCTCATCCGCGGCCCGTCATTCCCAATGACTCGGAATGCGGATCAGCCGGCCTGCCGGCCGGCTCCGACCGTGCCGATCCCGATCCGCGATGATGCCGCCCGGACCAGGACCGACGCCCAGGTCCGATACGGTCGCCACGGTTCGGCGATCTCGGTGAACCGATCGCGGGTGACCGGTCCGTCGAACCGGTAGTGCAGGGCCACCAGTTCCAACAGCATCGGCTCGTCCACCGGCAGCACGTCGGTGAACCCGACCGACCTGATGGTGATCAGCGAGGCGTAGAACGGTCCGATCCCCTTGAGCCGCTGCATGTCGTCCTGGCACGCCTCCGGGCCGATGTGCCGCAGCCGGTCCACGTCCAGGGTGCCGGTCAGCGCCTTGCGGGCGATGCCGTGCATCCGGTGGATCTTCTCCGCGGTCAGCCCGGGGAACTCGGTCATCGCCAGCAACTGTTCGGGTGTGGGCAGGGCGGCCAGCCGCTGCCCG
>DATDBV010000303.1:0-8399 GCA_036524715.1 Nakamurella sp.
CGCCGAGGTGCGGGAACGACGCCGCCAACGCGACGTGCTGCGCCGCGCCGACGAGGACACCCGGTTCGTCGGCGACCTCGCGGCCGCGATCCGCTCGCAGTTTCCCGCTTGCCCCGCCGAGCGGGCATTGCGCATCGCGCAACATGCGGGCGAACGAAGCAGTGGCCGGATCGGCCGCACGAGTGCCGGCCGGGCGCTCGACGCGGCGGCGGTCCGGCTCGCCGTCATCGCGTCGGTTCGACACGAGGACACCCGCTATGACGAACTGCTGATGGCCGGTCTCCCGCGATCCGACGCCCGAGAGTTCGTCCGTGCGGATATCGACCGAGTGATGGCTCGCTGGGCCGAATAGCCGAACGCGCGACGAAGGCAACGGCGGTCGGGTGCTCGCGGTTGGCGCGAAATGTGATGCGCATGGCCAGGCTTCGGTGACGAATCGCGTCCTTTGGCCCCTTCCGCCCTGCATGGTGAGCATGCCGTCCCGACCGCTCGATCACGCGCCATTCGGCCGGGTCACCCGGTCCAGGCGCCGCGCACCGGTGGATCGGTCCGGCACGCCTGTCGACCGGTCCGGCACGCCCGTCACGACCGACCCACTTGCCAGTTCCGGCCATTCCCAGCCACGAACCAGGGCCGAACTGGCAAATGGATGCAGGGAAAGCTGGGGTTTATACAAGTGCGATTGTGTAAACTCCGGTCATGACGTACGTGATCGGCGAACCGTGTGTCGACGTGCTGGACCGGGCCTGCGTCGAGGAGTGCCCGGTGGACTGCATCTACGAGGGCGGTCGCAGTCTTTACATCCACCTCGACGAGTGCGTGGATTGCGGCGCGTGCGAGCCAGCATGTCCGGTGCAGGCCATCTACTACGAGGACGACCTACCGGAGGAGCTCCTCCCGTGCCGGTCGGACAACGAGGCGTTCTTCGCCGAGACGCTGCCGGGCTGCGACGGGCCGTTGGGTTCACCGGGCGGCGCGGCCAGGTTGGGCCAGCTCGGCGTGGATACCCCGCTGGTCGTCGGCCTGCCGCAGCGGGCTGCGGCGCCGGGAGCCTGATCGTCATGACCCGCGTGACGGCGTCGAGCCCGGGCGCGGACGGCCCGGGGCCGGGGGATCGGCGAACCGACGTGCTGCGGGTGCTCAGGGAGGCTTCCGCGCCGATGAGCATCGTCCAGGTCGCCGACCGGCTCGGCGTGCACCCGAACACCGTCCGCTTTCATCTGGAGACCCTGGCCCGGCAGGGTCGCGTCGAACAGGTCGCACCCGACCGGCGGCGCCCCGGTCGTCCGCCACTGTTGTTCCGCGCGGTGCGGGGCATGGACCCGGCCGGCCAGCGGCGTTACCGGCTGCTGGCGGAGATCCTTGTCGCGAGCGTGGCCGCCGATCCGGATCCGAGTGCCAGGGCGGCGGACGCGGGCCGCGCCTGGGGCCGAGCGCTGGCGCCGACCGCCGCCGAGGGACCCACCGACGAGGCTCCCGGCACACCAGAATCCGCACGGCCGATCGACCGGCTGGTCGGGCTGCTTGACCAGCTCGGCTTCGCTCCCGAGCGACGCGGCACCGACACCGAGGTCGGGTTGCGGAACTGCCCCTTCCTGGAGCTCGCCCAGGCCAGGGCCCAGGTCGTCTGCCCCATTCACCTCGGGCTGATGCAGGGCGCGCTGGGCGCCTGGGCCGCCCCGATCACCGTCGATCGGCTGGACGCGTTCGTCGAGCCGGACCTGTGCCTGGCCCACCTCGCCCCGGCGGGTGCCCGGTGAGCGCCGCCGCGTCGGTCGCCGTCGCGGTGACTTTCGGGTGGCTGGGCATGGTGCTGGCCATCTCGTTCCTCGAGGCCCCGCTCAAATTCCGGGCACCCGGCGTGACGCTGCGAATCGGACTGGGCATCGGGCGTCTGGTCTTCCGTGCGCTGAATGCGGTCGAGGCGATCTTCGCGGTGACGATCGTGGCGGTGCTGGTCGTCGACCGGCCATCGGTGGACGCCCTGGTCGCGCTCGGCGCCGCCGTCGTTGTGCTCGCCGCCCAGCTGCTGTTCGTCCGGCCGAGGCTGGCGCGCCGGTCCGACGCGGTCATCGCCGGCTCGGATGCACCCCGCTCGCATGCCCATTACGCCTATGTCGCGCTGGAGATGGTCAAAGTGATCGCCCTTCTCGTGGGCGGGGTCCTGCTGATTACCGGCGCGGGGCCGGGTTAGGGTCCTCCTGGGGTCCTCCGCCCATGAGACCGCGGATCTGCGGGACCGTGGAAAGAAAGTGTGAGCTGATCCAACTTTCTTCCACGATCCCGTCGAACTGGGTCAGGCGGACTGCGCGGTCAGCAGGCGGTTGTTCCCATTGCCCAGGCCCTGCCGGAGCGGTCGACGAACCAGTGGACGTGGAGATTTACTCCTCGGCGGCGCGGCGCTTCAACGCCTCGTCGAGTTCTCGAGTGATACGCAGCGCCATGCATCACGTCCAATGTCTCGGCGTTCTCTGCGTCTCTGCGGCTTCCAGTTCCGCAGCTTCGGCCTCTTCTTCGACGTATTCCTCGCGTACGGCGCGCACTTCGGCTGCGATGGTCGATTCGTCGCCGTGTCCGGTCGTATGTGCTTCGGCCACGGATCAGCCTTGCCATGATCGTCGACCACGCATGACAGTGTCACACGTCATCGTAAGGCCGGTCGGGTGACTGCACGCGCGTGCTTTACCCCAAGCCGGGAAGACCCGGCGATTCCGGCCGGTTTACGAGCAACTCGTCGACCCGCCGGGCCGTGTGCTGCGCGGTCGCGCGACGGCCCGCCGTTACGCTCGGCGCCGTGAGCACACTGAGCCTGGAGGAGTTCGTCACGGAGGGCCGACCGGCATCGGTGGCGATGGACGACTCCGGCCCGCTGACCAATGAGGGCGAGAAACGGGCACGGCTGACCGAAATCGAAGCGCAGGCCAACGTCCGTGCGGTGCTGGAGCTGTGCGCGGCCGGCCAATTGCGGTGCAGCGAGAAGACCAGCCGGCCGGGGTCGGCGTCGGTTGAAACGGTGGCCTCCCAGCTGGCGGACGGCGACTTCTACAGCTTTGAGCCGATCGCCTCGTTCGCCTGGCCGTTGCTGCTCCAGGCGGGCGGACTGGCCAAGATCAACGCCGGGCGGTTGGAGCTGACCGCGAAGGGTCGGGCGGCATTGAGCCGGCCGGCCGCGGAGGTAATCCGCGGATTGTGGCGCCGGTGGCTGACGAACGGGGTGATCGACGAGTTCAGCCGGATCGATGAGATCAAAGGGCAGCGTTCTCGCAATGTGCTGAGCGCGGTCAGGCCCCGCCGCGAGAGCGTGGCGAAGGCATTGGCGAGCTGTCCGTCCGACGAGTGGCTCGGCGTCGATGCGTTGTTCGCATCCATGCAACGAGCGGGGCTGAACCCCTCGGTCCATCGCAGCGAGATGGCGCTGTGGAAGCTGTATCTGGGCGATGCCCAGTATGGCAGCCTCGGCTACGACGTCTATCACCGGTGGGAGATGCTGGAGGGTCGTTACACGCTGGCGGTGCTGTTCGAGTATGCGGCCACGCTGGGACTCATCGATGTCGAGTACGTCCACCCCTCGGGCGCCCGGGACGACTTCCGCGACAACTGCGGCGGGGACTGGATTGACGCGCTGAGCCGTTACGACGGCCTGCGGGCGATCCGGCTGACCGCCCTGGGCAGTTACGCGCTCGGCCTCAGCAGCATCTACCAGCCGCCGGCGATCGGCGAGGGCGCGGAACTGAAGCTACTGTCCAACCTGGACATCGTCGCCACCGGCACGCCGACCAAGGCCGACGAATTGCTGCTCTCGGCCTTTGCCGAGCGCACCGCCGATCGGGTGTGGGCGGTGTCGGCGAAGAGCCTGCTGGGTGCGCTCGACGCCGGCCGCGACCCGGCCGAGTTCGCCACCTTCCTGACTGGGCGCGCCGACACCGGGCTGCCAGGCACGTTGCAGACCCTGCTCGACGACGTGGTCCATCGGGCCGGCCGGCTGACCGACCTCGGGCACGCCCGGGTGATCGAATGCGCCGACCCGGCGGTGGCCGCCCTCATCGCGAACGACCGCACCCTGCGCGGTCTGTGTCGCCCGCTCGGCGAGCGCCATCTCGCGGTGCCGCTGGAGGCGGAACTCAAGTTCCGGACCGGGTTGCGCCGGCTCGGCTATGTCATGCCTGGCTCGCTCGGCTGACTGACCCGAAGAGCCCCGCGCAGGTGATGAGTCGGGGTCCCTGCGTCAGGATGAGGGCGTGACACAGGACCCGGCGACCGACGAGCGCGGCCGGATACTCGCGTACTGGTGGGTGGTCGAGCTCTTCAGCCCGCAGTCGATTCCCAAGCCGACGCGCCGCGCGATCCGTCCCGATGATCGCCAGGTCGTCGAATGGAGCGGGAACCATCAGCCCCTGCCGTGGGAGGAGTTGCCCGCACCACCCCCGCTGCACGGAACGCCGAGGGTGTGGCGACACACGGCCTACCTGGGCGCCTACGCGCTCGAAGACACCTACGAGTCGCTGCACCGGGTCTTCGCCGACGACAAGGACGCCTACGACGAGCGTCCCGGCGGGACGAGCGCGTGCGCGGGAGTCCTGATCGATCACAGTGGCCGGCTCGTCGCCGATTCGGCGGTGTTGTCGTCAGCGCTGTGGGCGGTCGCTCGCGCCCATGATCCTGGGCCGGGGGACGCACGGTGGATGGAGGGCTTCCATATCGCACATCAGGAATTCGGCACCGCGGTCGATGAGTTCGAGGGTCGCCGCCGCGACGCCGCGGGCGAGGAACTCCCCCCGGCTCATGATGCCGAGTCGTTGGGCGAGCTGCTGCGGATCGCCCAGCGGACCGCTGGTATCGCCGGATTCGAGCGACTCGCGACCGATCGAGTGATCGTCGAGAGTGTGGCGGTCTCGGCCCGTCGCGCCGACGAGCATGCCGAGACGGACTTCCTGAACAGCTTCTACCTGGACGATCTCGCCGCGGTTCGTCGGCAGGTCGCCCTCGGCGATGTCGGCGCGGCTCTTGCCGCCTACCTGACGGGGGACACCGCGTTGCGGACGGGTGGTCGGGTCGACGTGGTGCGCAGGCCGGACGAGGTGACCGCGCGGGTGTCCATCGAGCGGCTCCCGAAGGGCCGATGGCCGGCGAATCCCGAGCACTCTCTCGCGTTGAGCCAGCAGTTCGCGGTGAACGAGACGCTGAACTCGCTGGCGCCCACAGCCGGCATCCTCGGCGTCAACGGTCCCCCGGGGACGGGCAAGACCACGATGCTCCGCGACATCCTCGCCGGGAACGTCGTCGAGCGGGCGCGTCGCCTGGCTGCGCTGCAGAACGCGGAGGCCGCCTTCACCGATACGACACATCAGTGGACCGCGGAGGGCGGCCACCCACGCCGGGTGCGTCAGCTGCGCCCGGACCTGACGGGTTTCGAGATGGTGGTCGCGTCGGCCAACAACGCCGCGGTCCAGAACGTCACCGACGAAATCCCGGCGGCGAAGGCGATCGACGAGAGTTGGCGCGGCAATGCCGACTACTTCGGTGACATCGCCACCGAGATCCTACGCTCCGCTATGGATCTCGACGGGAAGGTGACGAAAGGCCCGCCGCCCACGGCGTGGGGACTGGTGGCGGCCCGGCTCGGACGCAAGCGCAACCGGTCTGCCTTTCATTCGGCGTTCTGGTTCGACCAGAATGACCCGGTGACCCACCGGCCCGTCGAGGGCGGGGTGCCACGGATGCAGACGACGCTGAGACAGTGGAGCGACGGAACCCGTCAGCACAAGAGCTGGGCGCAAGCACGCGACGACTTCCTGGACGCGGAACGCAAGGTCGATGTGCTGATCCGGGAACGGTGCGAGGCTCTGGAGAGAATCGGGCGCGTCCCGGAACTGACCGAACGGCTGCGGGTGCTGGGTGAGTCGATCGGCCGGACCGCAGATCTGCTCCAGCGAATCGACGCCGACCTGGCCCACCACCTCGCGCTGGAACGGAATGCCGAGACCGGTCACGCACATGCGGCCCAACTGCATGATCGTCACCTCGCGGCCAGGCCCGGCGCGTGGGAGACGATCTTCACCCTTGGCCGCGCGGCACGCGAATGGCGCGGGGCGCTCGAGCCGTTCGCCACCGCCCTGACCGCGGCGCAGACCCACCACCGCACCCTGGCCGAACGTGGCAGCCAGATCCGCGCACACCAACATGATGCGCAGCAACGACTGTCGGCCCTGCGGCACGATCTGGCCCGGGATCGCGCGGAATACACGAGTGTCGTGGATTCCTGTAGACGCGACGAACAGCGGTTCGGGAAGTGCTATCCCGGCGCCGGCTGGATCGGCGACGCGCGGGAAATGAATGCGCCGTGGCTGGACACCGCGCTGGACACCGCGCGGTCGGAGCTGTTCCTCGCGGCACTCGAGTTGCACCGCGACTTCCTGGCCGCCACCGCTAGGACGATGCTCGATGGGCTCCGCGCCGCCGGAGAGGTCGTGGCCGGCAGGTACCCACACAACCTCGAGCCCGCGAAGGTACAGGCCGCGTGGCAGCTCTTCTTCCTGGTCGTTCCCCTGGTCTCGACCACGTTCGCCTCCGCCAGCCGGATGTTCGGGGACATCGGCCGCGAAGCGATCGGCTGGCTCATGATCGACGAGGCCGGCCAGGCGTCACCCCAGTACGCCGCCGGCGCGATCTGGCGGGCCCGCCGCGTCGTTGCGGTCGGCGATCCGATGCAGCTCCAGCCGGTGGTGACGATTCCGCAGAAGGCCCAGCGCGACATCGCGCAGACCTACCGGGTTTCGGCGACCTGGATTCCCCCGCGCGCGTCCGTGCAGACCCTTGCCGATCGCGTGGCCACGTTCGGCACCACCCTGAAGCAGGGCGAGCAGGACGTGTGGGTGAGCGCGCCGTTGCGCGTGCATCGGCGCTGCGACGAACCGATGTTCACGATGTGCAATGACATCGCCTACAACGGCATCATGGTCAACGGCGTCCATCGCGACCCGTACGTCGGCAGCGAACCCCCTCATCCGCCGATCGCGGCCAGCCATTGGGCCGATGAGCCCGCCACGATCCCCGGCACTCATCTGCAACCGAATCAGATCGAACGGTTGAAGCGGGCGATCGACTACCTCACCGGCCGCGGCGTTCCAGAATCCGACATCATCGCGATCTCACCGTTCCGGGCGGTCGCCGACCGGCTCGCGGCGCTTGCCGCGGGTGACGGGGGTCTGCGGGCGGGCACCATCCACACCGCCCAGGGCCGGGAGGCACCGGTCGTCATCCTGGTGCTCGGCGGCGACCCGAGCAGCCCCGGAGCCAAAGCGTGGGCGGCCTCCGCCCCCAACCTGGTGAATGTGGCTGCCAGCCGGGCACAACGACGCCTCTATGTGATCGGCGACCGGGCCGCGTGGGCCGAGCATAACTACTTCCGGCAACTCGCGGCCGCGCTCGACAGCTGATTCTGCGCGGTCTGCGCACCGTCAGTCCGGCTCGGCGGCCGTGGTGTCCGACCAGCCCTGCGGTGGCGGCGCGTCCAGGAACGTGAGCACGACGTCGCGGACCAGGTTCGTCCGGGACAGACCGAAGAAGTGGGTGGTGCCAGGAAAGACGGCGAGTTGCGAGGTCGGCACCCCCGTGAAATCGCCGTTGACGTCGCCGCCGCGCAGCCGCAGGAAACGGACGACGTGGTCGAGCCTGACCATGTCGCAATCGCCCACCGTGATCAGCGTCGGGGCGGCGATCCCGCGTATCTCGTCGTCGGTCCAGCCGGGGAACCCGTGATCGAACCGGGCAATCTTGTCCAGCAGGTCCTGCAGGTCGTCCGGGTGCGGCGACTTCGCCCGGTATTCCTGCTCCATCGGGGTGCCGGCGATCATCTCGACGGTCAGCTCGGCCACGGCGTCCGTGTTCTCTCCGCGGTTCCCGTCCGGGTGGAACGAGATTGATGAGACGATCAGCTTTCGAACGAGTTCCGGGTGCTTGATCGCCAGGTTCAGCGCGACGCCGCCACCCACGCTGAAGCCGAACAGGTCCACCCGGCCGATGCCGAGGTGGTTCAGCAGCCCGACTACGTCGTCGGCCAGGCCCGCACAGGTGAGCGGCCGGTCGATGTCGTTGGTCCGGCCGTGCCCCTGGAAGTCGGTGGCGATCACCTGGCGGCTCTCGGCCAGGCTGGGCAGCAGTTCGCCGAACTGTAGGTCGATGTTGAACAGGCCGCCGTGCAGCAGCAGCAGCGGAATAGTGCCGCCCGAGCCATGGATCTCGTAGTACATTCGCAGGCCGTTGACCGTGGCGTAGCCGGTCGTGGGTGCTGTCGGCCGCTCTGCCGATGTCGCGTCGAGCCGGTCGGTCATCGTCTCACTCCTGGGTAGTCCAGCGGGTCGCCGATACAGACTCTCAGGTCGACCGAACCTCATCGGCTT
>DATDBV010000304.1:0-3996 GCA_036524715.1 Nakamurella sp.
TACTTCCTGGACACCTCGTTGTTCGAGCGGTTCGGCCTGCCGGCATCGCTGTAGGCGGCCGGCGGCGCTCATCCCTCGGGTTCCACCCAGTCCCCGACGCCGCCGATCCTGGCGACGCCGATGTGCGCGACCACGCCGGGCGGGGGATCCGGGAACGGCGGAAACACCGTCCCCGGACCGACGTAGGTCTGGGCGAGCCGCGACAGCAGCTCGGGCGCTCCGCCGTCGGTGAACCGCACGCGACCATGCACGACCAGGTACTCGCGCAGTCCGATGGCGTTGATCCCGGGCGCCTCGAAGGACAGGGAAACGCGTGGGTCGCGAGCCATGTTGCGCAACTTGAGCTGGCTCGGATCCAGATGCCCGCTGACGAGCTCGTCGCCGTCGAGGCCGACCCAGATCACGGACACCTGGGGCGAACCGTCCCGATTGATGGTCACCAGATGGGCGAGCGGGCCGGACGCGATCAGCTCGCGGGCGGCGGTGTTCAGTCGGGGCATGGCACCTCCGGCGGACGATGAGATGGGCTCGGATCCAGTACACCGTCCGACGCGGGTCCGGCGCCAGCCGCCCGACGCGGTCCAGTACACCGCCCGACGTGGTCCGGCGCCAGCCCCCGCGGCGAGGGTCGGGGAACCAATTGGCGAAGGTGCTCGCGTCGGGCCTCGGCGTCGGGCCTCGGGCCCTGCGGCGACCCTCTCACGCGTCGGAGCGTCTCGTCGTGGCTCGCCTCCTCCTGCCGACCCCTACTTCTTGAGCCAGGCCGTCGTCGCGGGATCGGCCAGCTGCTCCCACGCCGCCTCGAACTCGGCGATCGCCCGATTGCCGCGCACCTGCTCCAAGGCATGCAGCCGGCCCAGCGTGAAGGCGTTGTCTCCGTCCAGGTGCAGCCGAACCCCCAACTCCCGCAAAGCCGCGCGGGCCACCACACTGTCCTGATGCTCGCCGAGCACCTCCTGCAGGGCCTCGGCCCTCTCGGCGAGCACGGTGGCCGGCTCACCGAAGGCGGGCGCCACCGACTCGCCGGCGTAGCGCAGCCGCTTCGACGCTTTCCGGATCTCGTGGTACCACTCGTCCCGCCGCTGGGGGTCCTCCGGGGCGCCGGCATGGACGAGCTTGGCCACCCTTCGGTACGCCTTTCTCACGCAGGTGGTCAGCACTTTGCGGGCCTTGTGGTCGCCGTCCTCGGTGAAGTGAGGTTCGGCGACCAGCGCGTCGAGCCGGTCCAGCAGCCGGAAGTACCTGGTCGAGTCGAGCGCCTCGACCAGCTCGTCGTGGGCCTTCTTGTGCCGGGTCTGCAGTTCGGTGCTGATCCGCGACGAGATGGGCCCGAGAACCATGTCGCCCGGTTCGTCGGCGATCTCGGCCAGGAGCCGCTCGCGCAGCACCTCGGCATCGCGCGCCCCGCCCAGCTCGGCGGCGATCCATTTGAGCTCGTCGCGGAGAGGATCGGTCTGCGCGCGGTCCAGGATTGGCCGGAAGCTGGCCAGAGCGCTCCGCAGGCGGCGGGTCGCCACCCGCATCTTGTGCACGGCGTCCGGCTCGTCGGTCCGCACGAGCGGATCGCGCTCGATGATCACCGCGATCTGCTCGGCCAGATGCGCGTGGACCACGTCACGGGCGCGACTCTTGGGCGTGAAGCCCTCGAACTCGGGCGGCGGGGGGAGCGCCGAGATACGTGCGTGCAACGCCTGGGCGAGCTTGGACGGCCATGGCGACGGGGTCGCGCCGACCGCACGGATCAGCTCGTCTGCGGCCTCGATCAACGCGTCCGAACCGTCGACAAGTTCGATCTCCCACTCGCGCCAGTCCGACACGTCGGCCGATCCGTCGGCCCCCGTTCCGCTGGCGGTGACGATGTCGTCGGCCGCTTCCGCAAGCACGGCGCTCGCGTCGCCCAGGAGCTTGTGCACCGTGCGGTGGCTCCGGAGCCGGGCCACGGGGCGCAGCTCGTGGTCCCGGACATGCACCCGGACCCGGTCGACGAGCGTCCGCGGCGGGGTCTCGTGGCGTTCCAGCGGCTCGCCGAATTCGGTCCGTGCGCCGGGCGCCGCCGGCACCTTGAGATGCCAGCCCGCGTCCGAGCCGCCGGTTCGGCGCCGCAGGGTGATGCCGGCGCGGGTCAGAGCGAGGGTGTCGGTGTCGTAGTAGGTGGCGTCAAGGTGCTTCTCGGCCGGTTCCGCGAGCGCCCGCACCCCCGGCAGGGAACTCAGATCGACCCACGTCAGGTCCTGCGCGGCGTCGTACTTGCGCTCGATTTCCAGATGCTCTGACGTCATGCAACCGGTCTACCAGAGGTGTCTGACAGTCCGGTGCGGGCTGTCCGATCACCGCCCCGAGGTCGCGGGTTGGCCCGACACGGGTCAGCGCCGGCTTCCCGCGCTGCGGTGGCCGGCCAGCACCCAGCCGGCGACGACGGAGTCCCAGACGATCGGGGTGCCCGCACGGTAGGCGGTGGAGCAGCAGTCACAACGTCCCGCTCTGGTTGCGGGGACAGGCGCGCTCATGATGGTCCTTCGGGGTGGGTAGGGCGACCCGGACGGTGGCCCGCCGGGTGGGATGGTGGCTGCGGATTCCGCTGATCACGGCGTCTCGACAGAGAGATTCGCTCTGGAGGCCGGCGATGCGGGAAGTCGGACGCTGTCGCCTTCGCGCTTGGTCCGATGCACCTTCAGCAAACCAGGCGGGATGACCGTCGGCAAGCCGCGACGCGTTAACTTCTCGCGGCCGGACCGTGACGTGTCTCTCTCCGGCGCGTCCAGTAGTAGAGCAACCAGGCGAGACCCACTGTTCGGACAGTCGTTCGAGCCAAGATCGCTACAGCTGGCCCATTGCCGCGGGAGCCACCGACATCTCCGTCGCTTTCCCCTCGCCGACCGGGTCGGGGCCCCTCGCTTCCCGTGCGGCTTCCTCGGCGTGCCACCACGACACCCTTCCGCCACCCACCGACGTTCTCGGTCGGCGGGAGACGACTGTCGGACCCATGCGCTGTGATGGCTTGAGCGGACCGCACGGAAACCGGATCAAGCGTCGAACAGATCCAGCAGAGATTGCGTACCAGCACATCACACGATAGAATCCATACACACGTACACGGCGGGGGGAGTGATCGCGATGCACGACGATACCCGCGCCGCGGCGCCCACCCCCTGGGCCGACCTGGCCGCCGGTCCCGCCTGCCCGGCGTCGCTGACCGCGCTCGCCGGGGTCGACGCCACCGCCCTGTCCGGCGCCCAGCTGGTCGACGCGGTGGTGTCCGCGGAGAAGGCGTCCTCGCTGCTGCTCGGAGTGCAGGCCCGGCTGCTGGCCGCGCTCGCGGTGCCGTTTGCCGCCGGTGACCCGATGCGGCTGGCCGGCAAGCTGGCCCGCCGGTCCGGGCTGACCGGCGGCGCCGACTACCCCGGCAACGTGCAGGCCATGGTCCCCGAGGCCGCGGTGTCGCTGGCCGCCGGCGAGGTCGCCGCCGCGCTGCGGATCGCGCCGGTCACCGCGAGCCACCGGGTCCGCGAGGCGCAGCAACTCACCCAGGAGTTCACCCCGGCCCGCCGGGCGCTGGAGGACGGCGACCTGGGCCGGGGCAAGCTCCGCGCGATCCTCGAACAGGTCCAGGTGCTGCCCGCCGCCGCGGTCGGCGCGGTGTTGGAGCAGGTGCTGCCCGAGGCCGTCGACCGGTGCACCAGCGAGATCCGCGAAATCGCGGCGCAGGCCGTGATCGCCGCCGACCCCGAGGACGCCGCCGACCGGCACCGGCAGGCCGCGGCCCGCCGGGACGTGAAGGTCACCCCCGGCACGGACGCGATGGCCACCCTCAAGGCGTTCCTGCCCGCCGACCGCGCGGTCAAGATCTTCCAGGTCAGCGACCTGCTGGCGACCGGCACCGCCGGGGTGGCCGGCGACCCCCGGGGCATCGGCGCCCGCCGCGCCGACGCCCTGGTCGACCTGGCCGACCGGCTGCTCACCGACGGACACATCGACCTCACCGGATACCTCGGCCAA
>DATDBV010000305.1:0-7501 GCA_036524715.1 Nakamurella sp.
AAGAGACCTGCCTCCGCTTTCGTATACACCATACCGGCGACGCCAACGACCCCACGGAGGTGGAGGAGCCGGGGTCAGAAGGTCGGTACCGCCCGCAACGCTCACCCATACTCTGTTGACCATGGGGACGGGTGGTTGACCTTGGGGACGGGTGACGAATGGGACTTCACGGCGCCCGATGACGACGCCGAGCTGCGGCGCCTTGGCGTCCGCCCGGGTGTTCGCCTTCACCAGGTGGTGTCCGAACAGGACAGCGCCGCCGACAGGTCGCCGATTGAGAGGCCGGAGTTCTTCGGCAGCCTATCCGCGGCCTCGGATCTGGGGGAACGTACAAGGGAGATCTTGCAGGCCGAGCTTCCCCACGGCCGGTGATCTGGTCGCGCGGTGTGACTTCGGCGGCGCCGGGCGAGCTGCGGCCACCCCTGGGCGCCGACCTGCTCACCTCGACCCGACGAACACCTGCCGGCCTCGCTGACGACGGTACCGCCGCAGCATCTGGTGCGCGCTGTCACGACTCCCAGGGTCGGACTCTCTCGCTCCGAGTGGGGCCTGGACCGCTGCAAGCCCGCGTCTCACCATCGCGCGGGCCCAGACGCGAGCAAGGCGGCGCGAAACCCGGTAGGTGAGTCATCGGCGCGTTTCCTATAGTAGAGTGTTTCCTGTCATGGGAAACAACACGTTGGCGGAAACAGCGCTGGTCAGGGCCGTCCTCCGAGAGCTTCGCGCTGCCCTTCCTAGCGGATGGGCTGTCTCCTGGCAACCGGCAGCTCGGCCCGACGAAGCCGATGGCCTAGTGACGTTCATCGCGCCAGACGGGCAGATCTTGTCATTCGTCACGCAAGCCAAGGCCAGGTACTCCGGTCCCGCCGCGACCCTGGTCGATCAGGCGCTGAAGTGGTCGCAGCGGAGTCGGTTGCCAGCGCTGCTGGCGGTCGAGTATGCCAACCCGGCCCTTCGACAGGCATGCGAAACCGCAGGCGTCTCGTTCGTCGACACCACCGGGTGGATCTTCATCGACGGCGCCGGACCACCTGGACTGGTGATCAGGTCACAGGGTGCCCGACGCTCACCGGTGATCCGACCGAACAGCATGAGCCGCCTGGATGGTCCCGGCGCAGGCAAGGTCGTCAGACAGCTCTGGGAACTCGGCGCAGGCTTCCCGATCGGAGTCCGTGAACTTGCCCAAGATGCGGGCGTCGCGGCCGGCACAGTGTCCAAGGTGCTCCCGGCCCTGGAGTCGTACGGAGCGGTCACCCGCGACGCCAACGGACGCATCGTCGGTCGCGACCGGCGTTTGCTGCTACAGCGGTGGACCCAGGACTACGACTTCCGGACATCGAATCGACGGGTCGGTTGGTTCCTGGCACCACGAGGTCTCCACGCCGTGAACCAACGGATCCACACCATTCCCAAGGGGTTCCAGATCTCCAGCACCGGGCCTACCGCCGCGCACAACACGGTGACCGGGGTCCCCGTCATCCCGCTCACGACGGCGGCCTACTACACCCAGGACATCGATGAACTCGCGAAGATTCTCGGAGTGGTCGAGGCACCACAGCCGGCGGCCGCGAACGTGATACTGGCCGAACCCCGGGATCTCACCGACCCGAAGATTCTGCCATCGTTCGGCGGCCGACCGACACAAGTGCTTCCAGTTCCGCTGCCGCAAGTACTCGCCGATCTGTACACCATGGGCGGGCGCAATCCCGAGCTCGCCGATCAGATCCTGCAGGCGTTACCGGAAGGGGTGCCCGCAGCGTGACCGCGCCGAATGAATACCGTGCCGCCCGCAAGGCACTGCTGGACGCGATCACCGCGCTAACTGGCCAGTCCGAAGGCCTGATCCTGGTTGGCGCTCAGGCCATTTACCTGCGCGTCGGTGACATCGACATCGGTATCAACGCCGCCCCGACGACGACCGATGCGGACCTGGCGCTCGACGCCGATCTGCTGACCCCGATCCCGAACCTGTCCGCCGCGCTGCACGATGCCGGGTTCTCCAACAGCACGCAGCCGGGCACCTGGACCGACTCGGACGGCGTGTCGGTCGATCTCATGGTGTGTCCCCACCAGAGCGGCCGAACCAGCCCGAACGCGCGCTACGCCAGGCTGGCGGCCCCATGGACACCCGGAGCCCCGGACCGCCAGGATCGCCGCCGGGCTGGAGCCGGCCCTCGTCGACCACGAAGCGCTGACCCTAATGTCCCTCGACCAGAACGACGACCGCTCCGTCGCCAGACCGACCGT
Source organism: Nakamurella sp. (assembly GCA_036524715.1). Taxonomy (GTDB): domain Bacteria; phylum Actinomycetota; class Actinomycetes; order Mycobacteriales; family Nakamurellaceae; genus Nakamurella. The sequence continues at coordinate 2,248 of DATDBV010000305.1, forward strand.
GGTGCAAGCACTGTCAGTACGAATCCGGTCCGGGCAGCTCACGGATTAAGGCGTCCCATTGAGCGACCTGGATGGGATCGTTGCCGACCTCGGCCGCGAAGATCGCTCGGAGTGCTGACCCTTCACGACGGCGCAGGTCGTCCCGGGCAAACTCGAGTGCCTCTGGTCTGGGCCGCTTCGACCGAGCGCTGGTGTCTGCTGAATCCGGCGTTCAGTTCGTCGGCCTGGGTGCCGACCAGGAGTCGGAAGATGTCGGTGACATCCTTGGGCTTGATGCGGTCGGGTCGGCGGTCGCGTAGAGCCTCCAGCCGCTCTTGCAGCTTGATCAGCTTGGCGACGAGCATCGCCGCTGGCCCAGCTACGTTCAGTGACTGGACCACCGCACCCCGTTCCTCACGCGGCACGGTCAGCCGGAGGTCACCGAGGCGAGCGTCGACATACTGATCCCAGCTCTCGTAGCCCAGCGCAATGTGAGCGCGGCCCTGGTAGGCGATCGCGATGTACTCCCAAGCCCGCTCCATCATCGACCGGATTTGCAGGGTCACCTGCTCGGCGCCGGCCGGCGACATCTCGAAGAACCCCGCCTCCGCATCGACATCGACGCCCGACCCAGAGCCGGCGCCGTCCGGCCCATTGACGGAGTGCAGCGCCATCACGCCGCTCGCTTCCGACCAGTCCGAACCGTCCGGCCCTCGACGGCCGCCCGGCCACCCGCATGAGCTCCGCGTTGGCCCGGACGCCCGCCGCACCGAGGGTATCGATCTGTATCGCGGCCCCGGTCGCCCGGGCTTCGGGACGACAACCCGGACCCGACCCCAGGGTCAGCAGCTCCAACGCCGACCAGCTCGCCGCCGGCACCCCGGTCGCGTGGGCCGCCATCGTCGAACGGCGCCGCCAGGACGTGCTCGCCGCCCCGGCCGCAGACGCCATCACCGCGTTCAACGGGGGAACCGGCCACGCCCACCCTTCCATCGCCAGCACGGCCGCCAGGGTTCGCATCCAGGCCGGCGCAGCCGACCGGCCCGACCCGCCGGTGTCGACCGCATGCGAGTCCTCGTCGAGGGCGCTGACGGTCTGCACGTCGGCGTTGCGGACCGCGCCGATCAGGCCCCGAGTCGACGCCGACCCCATGCACGTCTGCGCGGCCGCCGCCTCCGCCGCGTAAGCCCGCCGGACCGCGACTCGCAGCAGCCCGGGCGCGTCTGCGAACCGGCCGGCGCGGACGAGCCGGTCCATCTGCTCCCACACCTCGGACAGGCCTTCGTCGGTCAGCCAGCCAGCGGTCCGGATCCAGTGCATCGCCTCCCGCCGGCACGCCGAACGCATAACGGCGACCGCCCGCCTGCCGGCGTCGCCACCCCACCCCTCGTAGGAGACGACCGCCAGCAACGCACCCAGATCATCGCCCGAGCGAGCCTCGCCATGTTCGTTCACCGCCGTCTGCGCCAGATCAGCCGCGGACATCACGGTCGCCCAGTGGCATACTCGAAGGGGCCGTGCACGTCTCCCGGAGCGCACCCGAAGTGGTTGCGATCACCGGGATCCGGAAGCCAACTTGATAGCAGCATTTGACAGCAATGGGTGCCCATTTCGACACACCCTGCCCGACAGCGACAGACACATCGCCGCACGTCAGAGACCCTGTGACACACGCTGACTGACGCCCGCCGGTACAGATCAGAAGGTTGGGGTTCGAATCCCTACGGGCGCACCCACCAAATTACCTGCAGCACAACATTTCTCGAACATTCTGGTGATCTTGCTTCAAGATCTCATCCCAACAACTATCCCAACAACGCAAGCCAGCGCCTACGGACGAACGTTCGAATCGAAGCTGTCAAACCTGGGTACACCGCCGGCATGGGAACCATCCGAGGTGCCGGGTGGCTGCGCCAACGCCGCCCGGGAGTGTGGGAGATCAGGGTCGCGCTCGGACCCGAACCGGTGACCGGCCCCAGCCGGGTCTGGTCGATCACCGTAAACGGCGACCGTGCCGTCGCACAGACGGCCCGCCAGCACTGGGCGGCGACCGCCGAACTGCTCCGCGACGCGGGCCGGCCCCGACCCGCGATCACCGTCCGCAACTGCTGCAGAGTTGGCTGGCTGCCGACCACCACTGGAAGCCCTCGACCGTCAGCGGGTACCGGTCGGACGTGGGCTTTCTGTGCCGCGACCCCGTCGGGTCCCGCCGCGCGATCGACCTCACCCCGACCGTCCTGAGCGCGATCTGCCGCCACTGGCTCGACACCGGCTGGCACCAGCCCACCGTATCCAACCGATTCCGCGTCCTGCGCTCCGCGATGGGCTGGGCCTACACGATGCGGATCCTGGACCGCCATCCCCTCGACGGCGTCCAGGGCCCACCTCAGGGCCGCAGCCGCAAGGACGTCCCCCATCGACCAGGTCCGCGACCTTCTGGCCCGCACCCAGGGGCAGGCCGACCAGCTGAACACCACCCACGCGCGCGGCTGCCACGAAGCTGCTCGGCGGCACCGCGCCGAACAACTCCAGCTGCTCACCCGACTGGCCGCCGACTCCGGCGCCCGCCGCGCCGAACTCGCCGCCCTTCGATTCGACGACCTGGACGGCAGCGTCCTGACCATCACGCGAGCCACCTCCAACGAGATCCTCGGCACCACCAAGGGCGGCCGCACCCGGCGGATCACCCTCGGCCCGACCACCGTCGGCGTCTGGACTGACCTGAGCAACCGGTGGCGGGGTCGCTGCCCCGCGGGCGCAAGGTTCGGCCCGTGGGTGTGCTCCCGGGATCCGGCGCACACCACCCAGCTGACGACCTCCACCCTGGGCCACTGGTTCTCCGCCGCCTGCGACCGGGCCGGGCACCCAGACGTCACCCTGCACCGGCTGCGGCACACCGTGGCCACGCCCTCGGCCAGGGCCAAGTACTGCAGGCCCAATACCGACTCGGCCTCCGCGACGCGTCCACATCCCTTCGCATTACACGTCCTCCCATCCGCCGACGCCCAGGCCGCCGCCTCCATCGAGAACATGTTGGCGACTCGGTGAGTCTTGTTGTCGGCGGCGGCCCACAAGCGTCCGCCACCATCCGGACCGCGCCGGGCACCGCAAGCGCTCGACGATCCCTCGGCCGGCCGTGGACACCTGATCCGGCACGGTCCACATGGCATTCGGCCGCGATCATCCACCGGTCGGTCATACTGACCGGGTGTCTACAGACCGCCGGATCGCCAATGCGGCCGCCGATGGCTGCTACGAGGCGTCCCGCGCCTCGGCGCTGTCCGGCGTCCCGCTCACCACCGTCTACTGGTGGGCCCGGCACGGGGTCGTGGTCCCCTCGGTCTCCCCGGTGCGGGAAAAGCTCTGGTCCTACTCCGATCTGATCGCGCTGCGGGTCGTTTCCTGGCTGCGCCACGCCAAGCCCGCCGACGTCGGTGAGCTGCCGGCCAGCCCGATGCCGCAGGTTCGCCAGGCGCTGACGATGCTTGGCGAGTACAACCTGGACCCATGGAGCCCCAGCGCGCCTGACACCTCGCCGCTGCTGGTCGACTGCGCCGGCCGGATCTTCCTGCGCATCAACGGAGACGTTGTCGACCTGGAAGGACAGCGCAGCATCTTGCATGAACAGGTCCTCGAACTGACTGCTCCGTTTACCAGTGCGGGCGGCGACGGACCGAACCTGCTGCGTCCACGTCCGCATCTGCGGATCGTGCCGGCCAAGGTCGCGGGTGAACCGCACATCGAGCACTCCCGGTTGACCAGCCGGACGGTCGCCGCCCTGGCCGACCGCGGCTTCAGCCCGGCCCAGATCGCTGCCATGTACGACGAGCCCGAACAGGCGATCCGTGAGGCGATCGACCTGGAACGGCAGCTGGCCGGATCCGTGGTCGCTGCGTGACCGTCCCAGTGCCCAGGATGCGCCTGGCGCTGGACCAGAACTTCCCCATCCCGTTGATCAACGCGGTTCGCGACTCCTTGCCCCCGACGCTCCAGCTTTCCCACCTGAAAGCCATCGACCGACGGATGCCCGAGCTCGACGACCGATTGCTGATCATCGCCCTTCATCAGACCGGATGGGACGGGCTCATCACCAACAACTACAAGATGCTCGACGTGCCTGCCGAGGTCGCAGCGATCGTCAAGACCAAACTCACCAGTCATCGCGGTCGAAAGCCTGGGGCACGATCCGTTGAGGGCCGTTGGCGCGTTGCTGCTCGAGCTCCCCAGCATCCCCAGGCGAATCCGACCAAGCATGCCAACGTCCTCCGGCTCGCCTACCGACAACGTCCACCCACCGACACCTGGGAGCGCTTCAAGGCCGCCGCCGCCCGGCGCCATCGTGATCCCGACGAGCTGTGGCGCGAGATCGGTTTCACCGACCAAGAACTCGAGACGCCAATCCTGCACTGACGAATCCAAAGAGTCACCGTCAAGACACCGTCACGCCTCGAGCGTTGGACCTGACCAACCTGCTCCCTGAAGCCGACGGAGGCGACAGCAGGCCACGATCGTTTCCTGAATAGTCTGTTTCCCGCCACGGGAAACGGGCCGCTCGTGGAAACACGGTTCGGGCTCGACGGACGGGTGTGGCGCCAAGTGCCAGCACGTCGGTACTTCACGGTGCCTGACGACGACGCCGAGCTGCTGGCCAAACTTCCGCGGCACGGCCTCCGCCCGGGTGTCGGCCAGCACCTGGTTGCGTCCGCACTGTCAGCGCTGTCGACAGGTCGCCCATCGACCAACCGGAATTCTTCGGCAGCTTGTCCGCAGCCTCGGACCTCGGCGAACGCACACGAGAGATCTTGCAGGTCGAGTTTCCCCGCGGCCGGGGATCCCGGTCGACGCGGGACCGCTGATTGCGGCGGCCAACCGCAACGATCTCCACCACGACCGCTGTGTCCACACGCTGCTCGATGCGCAACCTCCGCGTCTGGTCTCCGGGCTCGTCATTGCCGTGGTGTGCCACACCGGGTCTCTCGGCCTCAGAATGTGGCCGCGTTCTCGAGAATGTGGCCGCGTTCACGCGGCTTCCCCATGACGCCAGGGCCGCCACTCATGATCTCCGATGCACGCACGGGTGTCCATTGGCACTCGGCAATCCGACGGACCCCTCGTCCGTCAGGTCAACACCGTGATAGCTGCAGGATTGTCGCGTCGCCCAAGGTCCGAAGGTCGGCATCCTGAAACCCTACGGTCTCGATTCCGCCGCTTCGCGCCTTGGTCCCAGCGCCAGGTCCCGGTCGACGGTCTCGTCAGCCAGGACCCGCGGGCTCAC
>DATDBV010000306.1:0-6371 GCA_036524715.1 Nakamurella sp.
GGGCGTTCAGGAAGGGGTTCGACCGAATTCGGCGAGCAACCGCTCCTGCGCGTCGGCGTCGGGGCCCACGACCGGCCGCTCGGCAACGGCGCCGAACTCGCGGTACCCCGGCGCCCAGTCGACGAACCAGGCGGCGCAGGCGTCGACCAGGTCCGGATCCAACCCGCGGTCCTGGCCGCTGGCCACGCTCAGGTCCCAGCCGTGGATCAGCAGGTCGGCGAACAGCTGCATGAGGTAGACCCGACCCGGGAAGTCCCCGAACGACAGGTGGACGACGCGGTCCAGGGAGCCGTCCTCGTCGACCGCGACCAGCGCCTCGGCGGCGGCCTCGTCCCACCGGGCGACCGGATCGTCGCCGAGCAGGTCGCCGTCGAACCGGTCACCGACCTCGGCGATGGCGGCCCCGGCCAGCAGCGGCACCGCCCAGCGGACCTCGGACAGCACGTGGTTGACCAACGCGCCCACGTCCCACTCCGCGCACGGGGTGCCGGCCGCCCACAGGTCGTCGGTCACCCCATGCACCCGGGTTCCGAACGCGTCCTGCGCTCGCCGGTACAGGGACCGGACGTCGACATCGTCCGATGAGGTCATTTGCTCGCCTCCAGCCGGGCGAAACGCCCGCCGACCCTCAGTGTCCGGCGGATCCGGCGAACCGTCCAGTCGATCAGCGCCTGGCGTCCTGCCGGAAGTTCAGGTAGGCCCGCGAGGGGGTCGGGCCACGCTGGCCCTGGTAACGCGATCCGGCCTCGGCGGAGCCGTATGGGTGCAGCGCGGGCGAAGTGAGCCGGAACAGGCAGAGCTGGCCGATCTTCATGCCCGGCCAGAAGGTGATCGGCAGGTTCGCCACGTTCGACAGCTCGAGGGTGATGTGCCCGGTGAAGCCCGGGTCGATGAACCCGGCCGTCGAATGCGTCAGCAGGCCGAGCCGGCCCAGTGACGACTTGCCCTCGTGCCGCCCGGCCAGCGAATCGGACAGGGTGACCAGCTCGAACGTGGGGCCGAGGACGAACTCTCCCGGGTGCAGCACGAAGGCGTCGTCACTGTCGACCTCGACCAGGTTGGTCAGGTCAACGCAGGGGGTCGATCCGCAGCAGGTGCCAGTCCCACGGCCCGAGCCGCACGAACATCCCGCCCACCAGGTCGTGACCGTTGCGGTCGTAGGCGACGTCGTGCGTCGGATCGACCAGACGCCACATTCGCCCGTGCAGGCCGTCGAGCGGGGTGCGCACCAGCCCCGTCACCGTCTCCCCACTGAGATTGACCACCACGAGCCAACGGGTGTCGCCCTCCCAGCACCAGGCCACCAGGTTGTCGAAGCCCGACGCGGCCCAGCCGGTGCAGTCGGCGAGCCGCCACCGGCCCCGGTGGAAGGTCGGGTCGCCGAGCACGGTGAGGAAGGCGCGGTAGAAGGTGGTCAGTCGGTCATCGGTCGGCTCGTCGGGGGATCGGCCGAGGAAGACCGGCAACCTGCGGCGCCGGCCCTGTAGCTGACCGTGGTGGATCAGCCTGGCCCCGGTCTGGGTGAGGGCGGCGACCGCCGCCACCGGTGCCCGCTCCGGGCCGAACGCGGTGATCGCCCGCGGCTCGTCGTGGTTCTCCACGAATCGAACGAGCCCGGTCTGGTAGTCCAGGTCCGCGGTCAGGTGGCCATGGACCTGACCGGCGGGGCCGTGCTCGAGACGGTCGTACAGCCGCTTGTCGTAGCAGAAGTCGAAACCCTGCTGCTGGAGCGCCCATTCGGTGTCCCAGTACGCCTCGGCCAGGAACAGGAAGCCCGGATGTCGGTCCCTGATGGCCGGGATCACGGTCGGCCAGTAGTCGCTATTCGGGGCCGGGCCGACCCGATCGCTCCAGGTCCGGGCGAAGACGTCGTTCATCATCAGCATCGCCATGTCGCAGCGCACGCCGTCGCACTGATCGGCGATGTCGTCGAGCGTGGCGATGACGGTGGCGCGCAACGCGGGCGCGAAGGCGTTCAGCTGAACCACGTCCGGCCAGGCCGGGAAGTACGGGTCACGGCCGTTGGCGATCACGGCGTCGCCGACCCGGAGGAACGACTTCGGGTCCTGTTCCAGATCGGCCTCGGAGCCGTGCACGAACATCTCCGGCCGGTCCATCGGCCAGCGGTGGTCCGGCGCCACATGGTTGGGGACGAAGTCGAGAATCAGGCCAATCCCCCGGGTGGCGAGGGCGGAGCGAGCCGCGGCCAGCCCGTCGCGCCCGCCCAGATGCTCGTCGACCACATAGTCACGAACGCAATACGGCGAACCGACGACATCCTCGGGTGTCCAATCCGGCAGGGCCTGGCCGAACGAGGCGGTCAGATCCGGATTGGAAAGCGCGATCGCGACGCCGGCCGCGCTGCGCCGCCAGACGCCCATCAGCCAGACGGCGTCGATGCCGAGGGCGGCCAACTCGTCCCAGGTGCCGTCCGGAACGCCGGCCAGGTCCACCGGGCGACCCTCGTCCCGGCTCAGCCCGGTCAGCCATGGCCAGGTGTTGATCTCGTAGATGACCGGATGGGTCACCTCGGTCAGGCGGGTGCGCATCGGCTGCTCCGGGTGCTCGGCGGTGAATGGCTCTCGCCGCACTCATTGTGCGATGCAAGCCGCCGCCACGCGTCCCGATGTCACACGATCGAGGCACGGCCCGGCCGGACGCTCCCCGCGTAGGTTCGACCAGGTGACGGATCGGGATTGGGTCAGCCGCGCCGACGAGCTGGCCGGGCAGGCGTACGCCGCCGGCGAGCCAACGGCCTGGTTCGACCGGCTCTACGCCCAGGGCGCGGCCGGGACGATCGACATGCCCTGGGATCGCCGGGATCCGCAACCCTTGCTGGCCGACTGGTTCGGCCCGTGGTCGGCGGCGCGGGCACCGGGCCAGGCGTGCGTCGTGGGGTGCGGGCTCGGGGCCGATGCCGAGTACCTGGCCGCCCAGGGGTGGCGGACCACCGGGTTCGACCTTTCGTCGACCGCCATCGAACAGGCCAGCAGGCGGCACCTCGGGTCGGCCGTGAGCTACCGGGTGGCCGACCTGCTCGACCTGCCCGCCGACCTGCTCGGGGTCTTCGATCTCGTGGTTGAGGTCTTCACCCTGCAGGCGATGCCCAACCCGCCACGCGCGGACGCCGCGCGCGGGATCACCTCACTCCTCGCGCCCGGCGGGACGCTGCTCGCCATCGGCTTCCGCGACACCGGGGTGCCCACGTCACCGCCGCCGTTCCCGCTGACCCGCGACGACCTGCGCCTCCTCGAGATCGAGGGGGTTGTCACACGGCTGGTGGAGGAACTGCCGGACGCCAAGTGGCGGGCCGAGCTGGTCCGGCGCTGATTCGGGTCCGGCTATAGTGAACGGGCCTTTGCGGGCGTAGTTCAGTGGCAGAACTTCAGCTTCCCAAGCTGATAGCGCGAGTTCGATTCTCGTCGCCCGCTCCACGCATTTCCGTGCAGGTCAGGCCGAGTGCGAAGCGCTCTTGAGCCCCGGCCGCGGATGATCTTGTCACGCGGGACGCGTCACTACCGTGCCAGATCCGGTGCGCGCGTGCCCCGACCCCGCCACCGACAGGACGAGTCCGATGCCCGCGACCACCCGCACCACCCCTGCTCACCGGCACCCGCGGGCAGATCTTCCGCCGGGCCCGCGCCGCCGCCGGCCGGCCGGACCCGCGCTGCACGACCGGCGGCACACCGGCGCCACCGAGGTCGCCCGCACCGGCGACGCCCTGATCGCCCAACGCCTGGACACCGCCGCGCCGGCACCCTGCAGCCGGTGCTGCGCGCCCTGCCCGCATGACTACGCAGTCGGGCGGGTCGAGGGAATACGAGCTCGCCCGTTGGCCATCATCACGAGCTGCACGCGTGGTCCTGCCCGGAGGGTCACGCCATGAAGGACAGCACCGCCGCGACGACGTCGGCACCGGCGAGCGACGCCAGCAGCAGGTAGACCACGGCCTGCACGTTCACCCTGGGCCGGCGACCGCCGGTGAATCCTCGTGTGGTGTCCACCGGAGCGGCGGCCGGGACGTGCAGCTCGCGTTCGAGCCGGCTCACCCGGTCCCGGCTGGCCCGGTAGTACAGGTGCGCCACCTGCACGGCCCGGGCCGAGAGCAGGCAGCAAACGACGCCGATGACGAACACGATTACCACCAGCCGGCTGTGGGTGCCGGCCAGTAGTGCGACGCCGGCGGTCAGGATGCCGGCGTTGAACACGAGCCAGTACTGGGCCCGAGACCAGTTGAACTGCGCCTGGAACCGGTACTCCGCCAGCGACTCCCGGTACAGGTCGAGCAGCTCGGGCCGGCCCCAGGGCGTCGGTGGGTCCGGCGGCGTGGCGGTCATCACCGCCGAAGCTACCGGAGCCCGGGCGCGGATCGTCGGCGCCGCGCGCCGCGCGCCGAGTCCGATCCCCGACGACACACCGGACGGACGACCGTCCGGCGGTCACGTGCGGCCGCATATGGGCCCCGCCGTCGACGACCGAGCGCGCGGCCGCGCCGGTCGACGACCCCGCGGCGCCACCCCTGCCGGCACCACCGCACCGGACACCAGCCCCCTTGCCGACCCGGCCGACCGGGACGACGATGCAGGGCCGCCCGACACCGTCGTCGATGACCCGGCCGCGCCCGACCACACCGGCAGCACCCGGCCACCACCGGATCTGCTCGCCCGGACCACCACGGTCTTGACCGCGGCACCGTCGCGCCGCCGGGCGCGCTCGACGCACCCGGCCTGACCCGCGACCCCGCCGCCGGCGGGAACCGTCCCGGGCCCAGATGCAACCCGCGCACACCCGCGCGTCCGAGCAACCCCCACGCCCGCCCATCACCTGACCCAACAGGCCGGTTCCAGTGGAGAACCGAAGGGCAGCACCAGCAATGAGCGCAGCAGCCAGCGGCTCCATCCCGGACGTGCCGCACGTCAAACCCCGACCTGCTGTTCACCGTCGTCGACGCGGCCCGTTGGGCACGACCACCCGAGCCCGCTCAGCGTCCCGCCTGCCAGCCAGCTTCGTCGCCGACACCGCGCGCCCGGCCGCTACTGCACCCGACATCAGTGCACGGGAAGATGGACGAGTAAGACATGCGATTGGACATTTTGCCTTGTCAGGAGGGCTGACCTGACCCTATCTTTGCGTCATGTCACCGTCGCAATCCTTCGAGCCCTCGCAGTCCCACCCGTTCATCACGTTCGACGATCGCCCAGCTGCGGACGAGAAACTCAGCCAGCGCACATGGATGCTGCTCGGTGAAGCCTTCTCAAAGTGCACACACCTGGCACGAGCGCCGATAAACCCCCACTTGTCGCAGCGAATGATCCGCGTCTACCTCGCGAGCGGGGCTCAGGCCACAACCGCGATCGAAGGCAACACGCTGTCTGTAGAGGATGTCCAGAAGATCGTCGAGAAGGGGACCGCAGATGTCGGTCCATCCCGCGAGTACCAGGAGCAGGAAGTCCGGAATGTCCTTGACGCACTGACCGAGATTGGCGCAGCGCTACTTGAGGGACACCGGATCCCGATCACGGCTGCTCGGTTGTGCGCACTGAATGCCAAGGTTTTGGAAAGGGTCCCGACCGAGCCACACGTGATCCCGGGAGCATTACGCGAACCGGGAGTGGATGTCACCGTGGGTCGTGCATACCAGCCACCGCCAGGGCGTGACGTCGCGGCGCTCACAAAGGAATTCGAAGATTGGCTGAGGCGTATTCGACTATCTCGTGAATCCGAAGAGAACGCCAGCGATGACACCAAGTTCGTCGTCGCTGTACTCTCGGCGATCCTCGCACACTTGTATATCGCTTGGATTCACCCCTTTGGTGACGGAAACGGTCGGACCGCGCGGCTCATTGAGACACAGATTCTTGCAGAATCCGGTGTCGTTCCGATCGTTTCCACCCAACTGCTTAGCAATCATTTCAACTTGACGCGCGATGACTATTACCGCGCATTGAATGAAGCTCGCCAGCGTCCGGACCACTTCATTCGGTATGCGCTTCAGGGGTTCACCGACCAGCTCAGAGACCAGATCCGTCAGCTACAGGATCAGAACATGCATTTAGTCTGGCAAGCCTATGTCCGCGAGACCTTTGAAATGAATCACGATCGGCACACCGAGGCGCACACGCGTCAGCAATGGCTGGCACTGGCCCTACCAGCAGCCGAAGATGATGCCATTCCAGCTGATCGAGTTTCGGACCTGTCGACTGAGCTCGCACGCGCTTATGCGTTGGCTGGCCCGCGCACTCCGGCGCGTGACTTGAACACGTTGGTGAAGCTCGAATTGGTGATCCGTACTGGACCCAAATCGAAACCGCGCTATTGCGCCAATCGGGAGATTCTCCAGCGGTTCCTTCCCCCGGTGTCCAGTTGATCCC
>DATDBV010000307.1:0-10915 GCA_036524715.1 Nakamurella sp.
CCCGGTGCGCCTGGCGCCGGCCCGGGACCGCGGCCGCCGTCGGGCCGACCGATGAATCCCCGGGCCCGCCCCGGTCCCACCTGCAGACGACCCGCCCGGGCGGGCGAAGGGAACGACGATCGGGGCGCCGGCGGATGACTACCGAGGACCGTGCCGCCGACCATCGGCCGATCCCTGCCCCGCATCAGGGGCCGGCCACGACCGACGACGATTCCTGCGGACTCCCCCGACACACCGGGCCACGGTTCCGTCGACGGATCCTGCGAATCGAGCCGGGTGACTCCCGGCCCTACCTCGAGTCGGAGTGGCGGGACTGCCTGGTCGTCATCGAGTCCGGGGAGGTCGACCTGGAGGCGGTCGGCGGGGTCCGGCACACCTGTCGCCGCGGGGACGTCCTGTGGCTGGCCGGACTCGACCTGCGATGCCTGTCCAACCGTGGCGAACAGGCTGTGGTCATCACCACCGTCTGCCGCCGCTGACCGGGCGGTCCGGGCTCGCCCGATCTGGGAATCTGGGCGCATGCCCAGCGAACCCGACCCACCCACGGCACCAAGCCCAGAGATACTGCGGCGGTGGCGCCGCCGGCTGGCCGACGAACGGGCCGAGGGGGCGATCTACCAGCAACTGGCGCAGCGGCGGACCGGTGACGAGCGGGAGATCCTGCTCGGCCTGGCCGAAGCCGAGGCCCGGCACGCCCAACACTGGCAGAACCTGCTGGGCGCGGACGCGGGACCACCGCGACGCCCGAGGCCGGGGATGCGCCTGCTGGCCTGGCTGGCCGGCCGGTTCGGCTCGGTGTTCGTCCTCGCCCTGGCCCAGCGCGCGGAGACCCGGTCGCCCTACGACACCGACCTGGACGCCACCCGCGCGATGGCCGCGGACGAGAAGATGCACGAGGAGGTGGTGCGGGCACTGGCCGCCCGCGGCCGCGCCGGGGTGTCCGGCACGTTCCGCGCCGCCGTCTTCGGCGCGAACGACGGTCTGGTCAGCAACTTGGCCCTGGTCCTGGGCGTCACCGGCGGCGGCGTGTCGACATCGGTCGTCCTGCTCACCGGCCTGTCCGGCCTGCTCGCCGGTGCGCTCTCGATGGGCGCCGGCGAATACGTCTCGGTCCGGTCCCAGCGCGAGTTGCTGGCGGCCTCCGAACCCGACCCGCGGGCCTACCAAGCGGTGCCCGACCTGGACATCGACGCCAACGAACTCGCCCTCGTCTACCGCGCCCGGGGCATGCCCGCGGACGAGGCGGAGCGGCTGGCCGACGACCAGGTCCGCCGGCGCTCCTCCAGTCCGGCGCACCAGCCGCCGCCGGACGAGGGTCCGGACGTGGTCGGCACCGCGATGAAGGCGGCGACGTCGAGCTTCTGCTTCTTCGCCGTCGGCGCCGCGATCCCGGTGCTGCCCTACCTGTTCGGGCTGACCGAGGTGCCGGCGATGGTGGTCGCGCTGGTGCTGGTCAGCCTCGCGCTGCTGCTCACCGGTTCGGTCGTCGGCGTGCTGTCCGGTGGTCCGCCGCTGCGGCGGGGCCTGCGGCAACTGGCGATCGGCCTGGGCGCCGCCGCGGTCACCTACCTCCTGGGTCTGGTGTTCGGCGCGGCCGTCGGCTGACCCGCCGGTTGCTGGCACCATGGGGACCCGGACCGAACCCAGGAGCGCCGATGACCGACAACCTGACGAAGGGCGGGAACACCCCGTGGCCGCACGGCCACGCCGTCGTGGACGTCGACGGATTGTCGGCGCAGGCGAGCATGCTGGCGTTCCTGGTCGGCGAGAACGGCAAGGTCCGGGGCGACGACGACTTCGTCTTCTTCAACAACCCGTCGGTCGCCGGGGTCAGCATCAGCGGCCACCGGGCCGAGCTCGATCTGGCGGCGGTGCCGGCCGGCGTCGACCGGGTCGTCATCGCCGCCGTTCAGGACGACGACGACCCGGCCCCGTTGTCCGCCCGGCCGCTGTCCGTCACCGTGCAGCCCGGCCTCCGGGTTCCGGTCACCGGGCTGACGTCCGAACGGGCCGTCGTGCTGGTCGAGGCCTACCGGCGCGCGGGTCAGTGGAAGGTGCGCAATGTGTCGGCCGGGTGGACCGAAGGGTTCGCCGCGCTGGTCCGCGCGCACGGTGTCCAGGTCGACGACGAGGGCCCGGCGACCGACACCACCGCCCCGGCCGCCCAGCCGACCCCCGCCGTCCAGCCGGCCCCGGCCGCCCCGATCAACCTGCGCAAGCCGGGCGTCGACGCCGTGGACCTGGGCAAGCGCACCGGTGCGATCAACCTGCGCAAGGGTGAGCAGGTCACCATCACCAGGACGGCCCGCATCGTGGCCACCTGCACCTGGCCGCGCGCCACCGACTACGACATCTTCGCGCTCGTCCGGTACCGGGACGGTCGCACCGAGACCGTCTCGACCTTCGGCACCCAGCAGAACAAGAACGATTTCCGGCTGACCACCGGTGACGGCGCCGTCCGGCACAGCGGCGATGTCGGGCGGACCCAGGCGCAGCGCAAGGGCTGGCGCCGCAAGGCGGCCGACGAGCCGACCGTCGGGCAGGAGACGATCGAGATCACCCTGACGCCGCAGATCGCCGCGGTGGTCCCGGTGGTGTACTCGGCGCAGTCGAACGGGACCGGGTCGTTCCGCCGCTACCAGGTGTCGATGGCGATCGACAATGGCTCGGCCGACCAGGGTGGCGGCGACACCGTGACCGTCGACGCCACCAACGCCTCGGCCGACGACGCCGTCTTCACCTGCGTACCGGGCATCATCATCAACGACCCGGACGGGGTCCGAATCCAGTTCCTGGAGCTGTACTCCGCGCAGGGCAGCGAGAACCGGCCGATCATCGGCGGCGATCTGATCGTGAAGATGGACGCGGGCCCGGTCAACGCCTTCAAGTAGCTCCGAGTAGCTCACTGCCTTCAAGTAGCCCGTTCGGCCGAATCACAGAAAGCGGCCGCACACTTGTCGGGTGACGCATCAACCTCCCCCGCCGACCCGCCGACCCGCCGGCCCGCGCGCCTGCTGGCCTGGCCCGCGGTCGCCATCGCCGCCATTTCCATGACCGCCTTCACCCGGACCATCGGCCGAGCCGCCCGGGGCCTGCCGGACGCCATCGGCGCCGGTCCCGACGACATCAAAGCCGTCGCCACCGGGTCGTCCCGGTTCGACGGTCGCGCCTTCAGCAACTCCGAGCCGTCCCATGTGCTGTCCCTGCGCTCGGGGCTGGCGATGCTGCCGGACCTCTTACGGCGTCGCGGCTCCGGACGTCCGCCGATCACCATCCCACTGGTCACCGCCCCGCCCGCCGACCGCGCCGGGGAGCTGGCGGTCACCTGGCTCGGGCATGCGACGACCCTGGTCGAAATCGACGGCCACTTCGTGCTCACCGACCCGGTGTGGTCACATCGGGTCTCCCCGTCGGCCGCGGTGGGCCCGGCCCGGCTGCATCCGATGCCGATCGCGATCGGCCAGTTGCCGGCGCTCTCTGCGATCGTGATTTCCCACGACCACTACGACCACCTGGATCTGGACAGCGTCCGCAAGCTGGTGGCAACCCAGACGGCACCCTTCGTCGTGCCGCTGGGGGTGGGCGCCCACCTGCGCGGTTGGGGAGTGCCCGACGACCGGATCGTCGAACTCGACTGGGAGCGGGGCACGACCGTCGACGGCATCGAGATCGTCTGCACTCCGGGCCGGCACTTCTCGGGCCGGGGGCTGCGGCGCAATACCACCCTGTGGAGCTCGTGGGCGCTGCTCGGCCCGCAGCACCGGGTGTTCTTCGGTGGCGACACCGGGTACACGAGCGCCTTCGCCGAGATTGCCCGGCGGTGGGGACCGTTCGACGTCACCATCCTGCCCATCGGCGCGTACAACGAACGGTGGCCGGACATCCATCTGACCCCGGAGCAGGCGGTGACCGCGCACCGCGACCTGGGTGGAGACGCCCTGTTGATCCCGATCCACTGGGCCACCTTCGACCTCGCCCTGCATCCGTGGGCCGAGCCGATGCAGCGGCTGCGCGCGGCCGGCGCCGACCTACGGATCGCCGCACCGCGGCCGGGGGAACGCGTCGATCCGACCGCTCCGGTTGCTGCGGATGGCTGGTGGGACACCTCGGACGAGGGGTCGCCGACGACCGATTGATGACTGTCCGTACCCAGGCCATCCAAATGACTTGGAGTGTGTGAACGGTCACCGCGGGTGGGACAATGGGGCGGCGTCCCGTACCTGCCGGGGTCGCGGTGGATGACCCGGGGTAAGGCGGAGGGGTGGCGTGACGGCTCTGCACGAGTTCACCGCCGCCCCGTGGCGGGTCCGGGTGTGGGTCGTACTCGCCGCCCTGCTGGCCGTCGGTCTCTCGCTGGGCCTGTCCACCTGGCCGGACCCGACCCTGCAACAGCGGGACCTGCTCATCGCCCTGGCCCTGGTCGCCGGCAGCGTGGTCAACGTCGAGCTCGGCCGTCTGTTCGAGGGCGGCCGGGTCGCCCAGCAAAGGCCGCACAAGGCACTGTCCGCGTGGCCGATGGCGGCCACCGTGCTGCTGCCCTCGTTCTACCTGGTGCCGGTGGTCGCGCTGATCTACGCGGACGCCCGATGGCGGGGGATGCGGGTCACGCTCTGGAAATGGTGCGCGTCGGCGTGCTTCCTGGTGTGCGCCGGCGCGGTGGCCGGCGCAGTCGTCACCCCGCCGGGCGGGGACGGCATCCCACCGACGCTGAGTTCAGGACTGCCCGGCCTGCTCATCATGGTCGCGGCGGTCCTGGCCTTCCTGACGGTCGAGTCGGCCATGCTGGGCATGTCGGCCTGGTTGAACACCGCGCAGGACGACGCCTGGATGCGACGGACGCTGGCCGACCCCGCCTTCTACCTGACCGAGGCCGGGGTGCTGACCATCGGCGCGCTCACCGGTCTGCTCGGCGCGAACGCGCCGTGGTTCGTCCTGCTGCTGATCCCGGTCTACGGGTTCGTGCAGCAGTCCGTGCTGCACCGTCCGCTGCAGGAACGGGCGACCCGGGATCCGAAGACCGGCCTGCTGGTGTTCAACGCCTGGCAGCGGCTGGCCGTCGAGGAGATCCGACGGATGAGCGCCGCTCGGCGGTCCTGGGCGGTGATCTTCGCCGACATCGACAACTTCCGGTTCTACAACCAGCGGCACGGCCACCTCGGTGGCGACCATGCGCTCGAGCATGTCGCTGCGATCATCAACTCGAACGTCCGGCCCAAGGATCTGATCGCCCGATTCGGCGGCGAGGAGTTCTGCGTGCTGTTGCCCGACACCCTGGCCGCCGATGCCGAGCAGGTGGCCCAGCGTCTACGCCGCGCGGTCAGCGAGGAGTCGGGTACGCTCCCCGAGCCGATCACGGTCAGCATCGGCGTCGCCGTGGTCGAGGCGGGCAACACCCCGATGGAACTGGCCGTGGTGCTGGCCCGGGCCGATCAGGCGCTGTACCGGGCGAAGCTGGAGGGCCGCAACGCCGTCCGGATCGCCGGGCCGGCGGTCGACACCGAGCGGACCGTGCGGGAGACATGGGAGCCCCGCAAGGACCGCACGGTGCATCGCCCGCACTGGCCCACCGACGCCGAGCGGCCGCGCCGGTTCGGCTGAGCTACTCGGGCCGTCGCTACCAGGGGCTACCAGATCCGGACCCGGTCCACCGGATCCAGCCAGAGGGCGTCGGACGGCACGGTGCCGAACGCCTGGTGGAACTCTGCGATGTTGCGGACCACCTGGTTGCAGCGGAACTCGGCCGGGGAGTGCGGATCGATCGACAGCATCCGGATCTGCTCGGCCTGCCGCATCTTCAGTCGCCACACCGTCGCCCAGGACCGGAAGAAGCGCTGCGCACCGGTCAGCCCGTCGATGACCGGCGGTTCGGCCCCGCCGAGCGAGATCCGCCAGGCCTGGTAGGCAATGCCCAGGCCGCCGACGTCGCCGATGTTCTCCCCGATGGTGAGCGCGCCGTTGACCTGGTGACCGGGGGTGTTCGTCGGTTCCAGCGCCGAGTATTGGTCGATCAGCCGCCCGGTCAGTGCCTCGAACGCGGCGCGGTCCTCCGGCGTCCACCAGTCCTGCAGCGCCCCACGGCCGTCGTACTTGGAGCCCTGGTCGTCGAACCCGTGGCCGATCTCGTGCCCGATGACCGCCCCGATCGCGCCGTAGTTGACGGCGTCGTCCGCGATCGGGTCGAAGAACGGTGGCTGCAGGATCGCCGCGGGGAACACGATCTCGTTCATGCCCGGGTTGTAGTAGGCGTTGACGGTCTGCGGCGACATGAACCACTCGTCGCGGTCGACCGGGCCGCCCAGCTTGCCCAGTTCGCGATCCAAGTCGAACCCGGCCGCCCGGGCGGCGTTGCCGACGAGGTCGGTCGGGTCGACCGTCAGGGCGCCGTAGTCGCGCCAGCGGACCGGATAGCCGATCTTGGGGGTGAACGCATCCAGCTTGTCCAGGGCCCGGGCGCGGGTTGCCGCGCCCATCCAGGGCAGCTCTCGGATCTCGATTCGGTAGGCCGCCAGCAGGTTGCCGACCAGCTCGTCCATCCGCCGCTTGGATTCCGGCGGGAAATGCCGCTCGACGTACAGCCGGCCCACCGCCTCGTTGGCGGCCGCCTCGACGAACGACACCCCGCGCTTCCAGCGTTCCCGCAACTCGGGGGTGCCGGACAGGGTGCGCCCGTAGAAGTCGAAGTTCTTCTCGACCAGCTCGGCCGGGCCCAGCGGGGCCATCGACCGGACGATCTGCCAGGTCAGCCACGCCCGCCACGACGGCAGGTGGTCCGGGGTGAGCAGGGCGGCCAGGGCGATCAAGTAGTCCGGCTGACGCACGATCACCTGCTCCAGCACCGACGGCTCGACGCCCAGCCCGTCCAGCCAGGCGTCCCACAGAGGACCGGCAAGCAGTTCGTCCAGACCGGCCCGATCCTTGGGGTTGTAGGTCTGTGAGCTGTCCCGGGACCGGACCCGGTCCCAGTGGCCGGCGGCCAGCGCCGTCTCCAGCTCGACGATCGATCCGGCCAGGTCGGTCCCGTCGGGCACGTCGGCGACGCCGAGGACACCGGGCAGGAAGTCTGCGTAGGCGCGGAGGATGTCGGCGTGGCGGTCATCCGAGTAGTACGACTCGTCGGGCAGGCCGATCCCGCCCTGGTAGAGGTTGAGCACGTACCGGTCCGGGTCCCCTGGGTCGGTGTCGACGTCGATACCGAACGCGCCGCCGATACCCGCCCGCCGCAGCCGGCCGAGGGTCCGCATGAGCTCGGCCGGGCTGTCGACACCGTCGACGGCGGCCAGCAGCTCCGCGATCGGCGCCAGGCCCAGCCGCTCGACCGCCTCGACGTCCATGAAGCTGCGGTACAGGTCGCCGATCAGTTGGCCGGTGCCGCCCTCCGCGCCGCCGGCAGCCGACTCCGCCGCGGCGCCCTCGATGATCGCTCGGCTGTCGGCCTCGGCCCGGTCGCGCAACTGGAAGAAGGCCCCGTCGGCCGATCGGTCAGCCGGAATCTCGGCGGTTGCCAACCATTGCCCGTTGACGTGCCGGAACAGGTCGTCCTGTGCTCGCGGGACGGTGACGTCGGCCACCGGGACGGCCTGCGGCGCTGCGGTCATGGAAGAGCTCCTCGTGCAATTCGGGCCGAATTTTCGGTCCAACGCTACGCGGTGCCCCCGCCGGCCCGGGGCGGCCCGCGATCTGCGCGGCCCATTCGATCAATGAACCCGGAATGCCGGACGAATGCCGGTCGTTGCCCCGGGTAAGGAACGACATCAGGAGGAGGCCCCATGGGCGGCAGCACGGCCAGGTACCGAGTGACCGGAATGACCTGCGACCAGTGCATCGCGGCGGTGACCGAAGAGGTCGGCCGCCTCGGCGGGGTGCGCTCGGTGGAAGTCGAGCTGCGTCCGGGCGACGTGTCGCTGGTGACGGTGGTCAGCGACGTACCCCTGCTGCAGGGCGCGGTTCGGGACGCGATCGACGAAGCCGGCTACGCCCTGGCCGCATGATCCGGGTGCCGGCGGCGCCGGCGGTTTCGATCGTCAGATCTGGTCCATCAACCGCATCTTGCGTTGGGCGAACTCCTCGTCGCTGACCGCGCCGGCCGCGTGCAGGGCCCGCAGTTCGGCCAGTTCTTCCAATGGGTCGCGATAGACCGCCGGACCGTCGGCTGCCGGGTTCATGGCCGCCCGCGTGTTGGCCGCGATCGTGTCGGCCTGGGTGCCCAGGATCTGGTCGACATGCAGCCGCGACGACTCGGTCGTCACGTCGATGGTGCCCATGCCGCGGGCCTTCCCGGCCTCAACCGACACGATCTGCGGCAGCGGGACCTCCGCGCCGTGCGTGCCGTCCCCGGCCGGCACGAACAGCAGCCGGCGGGACGTCAACGCGAACAGGCCCATCTTCTTGTTCCAGCGCCCCTCGACCAGCTGGATGACCAGCTCCTGATCGGTGATCAGCTCGGCGAGCCTGGGCAGCTCGCGGTCGGTCTGCCGGCCGAAGGCGGTCCGCTCGGCCGCCCGGACCAGGTCCTCGCGCACCCCCTGGGCGCGCAGGCGGTCGGCCAGCGTGGGCATCTTGAGCCACTTGCCGAGGAATCCGGTCATACCCAGCTCATCTCGGGGTCGGGAGGTCGAATACGTCCACTATCCCACCAGCGTGGGCGCGTCTCAGTGGGTTCGCGCCTCCAGCAGCTTGAGCCAGATCTCGCTCAACGTCGGGTACGAGGGCACCACGTGCCACAGTCGCTCGAGGGTCACGCCACCGACCACCGCGACGGTCGCGGCGTGCACCAGTTCGGCGACGTCGGCGCCGACGAAGGTGGCGCCCACCAGCGTGTCGGTGGACCGGTCGATCACCAGCTTGGCCCGGCCGACATACCGATCGCGCAGCAGCGACGAGCCGGCGAACCCGGCCATGTCGTACTCGACCGCCTCGACGTCCAGGCCCGCCCGGCGGGCCTCGGACTCGGACCGGCCGACCGAGGCCACCTGGGGGTCGGTGAACGTCACCTGCGGAACCCGTCCGTCGTCGGCGAGGTCGGTGAACCGCGACCCCGTCGCCGCTCGACCCTCGGCCCTGGCGGCGATGACCGCCCCGCAGATGCGGGCCTGGTACTTGCCCATGTGGGTGAGTAGGGCCCGGCCGGTGATGTCGCCGACCGCGTACAACCACTGCCCGGCGACGCCGAGCACGGCCAGATGGTCGTCGGTGGCGACGAATCCGCGCGAGCCGCTGACGTCGACACCGACCGTGTCCAGCCCGATGTCCGCGCCGGCCGGGGTGCGCCCGGCGGCCACCACCACCTCGTCCACCACCAGGGACTCGTCGCCGAACCGCAGGGCGATCTCGCCGCCGTGGATGCGGCCCTCCCCGGTGGCCTCCGGTCGGGCCCGGTGCACGTCGTCGACGCCGGTGTTCAGCAGCACCCGGACGCCGTCGTCCCGGAACGCCCGGGCGACGAGTTCCCCGGCGAACGGCTCGTTCCGTTCCAGCAGGCCGGCCCCACGGACCAGGATCGTCAGTTCCTCGACGCCCAGTCCGCGCAGCCAGCAGGCGGATTCGCAGGCGACCACGCCGCCGCCCAGGACGGCCACCCGGCGCGGCACCTCATGCACGTTGGTGACGTCCCGCGAGGTCCACGGCAGCGCTGCGCGCAGGCCCGGCAGGTCGGGGACGGACGCGGTGGTGCCGGCGGCCAGCACCACGCCTCGCCGGGCGGTCACCACCCGGGTGCCGCCGTCGGCCGCGGTGACCTCGATCCGGCGCTCGCCGGTCAGGCGGCCGTGCCCGCGGATCACCCCGATGCCGGTGTCGTTCGCCCACTGCACCTGCCCGCGATCGGAGTGGTGGCTGGTGAAGCCGTCCCGCCGGTCCAGCACCGCCGGGACGTCGATCGTCCGGTCGGCCACCAGCGATGCGACGCCCGGCATGTGCCGGGCCGCGTCCAGCAGCTCGACCGGCCGCAACAGCGCCTTACTGGGCATGCACGCCCAGTACGAGCACTCGCCGCCCAGCAGCTCGTGCTCGACGATCACCGCGGTCCGGTCGCTGCCCGCGATGGCGTACTGGGCGACGATCTCGCCGGGCGGACCACCGCCGATCACCACCACGTCGTAGACGTCGGACTCGCCGGCCAGGTCGGCCGCACTGCGGGTGGACTCGGTGGGGGGCATGCGGGCCACGGTAGCCCCGGGCTCCGACCGCACCGCCGCGAACCGGGACCGGCGCGAGCGGGCCCGGCGCGAACCGGGACCGGCGCGAGCGGTGGGCGCCGCGAGCGGTCGGCGCCGAGCGGTCGGCGCCGAGCGGGTGGCCCGGGCCGGTGCCAGGATCGGCGCCATGCCTGCCACCCGCCTCGCCGCCTATGTGGAACAACGAGGACCGGCCGACACCATCCACGTCGGCCCGCTGCCCGTCCCCGACCTCGGCCCCGACGATGTGCTGGTCGCGGTGACCGCGGTGTCGGTCAACCCGGTGGACGCCTACGTGCGCAGCGGGCGGTACGACACCCCGATCCCGCGGCTGTACATCCTCAGCCGGGATCTGGTCGGGACGGTCGCCGAGACCGGTTCCGCGGTGTCCGCGACCTCGCGGTGGGCGACCCGGTGTGGTGCAACAGCCTCGGCCATGCCGGCCGGCAGGGCGCCGCCACCGACCTCGCGGTCGTCGCCCGGGACCGGCTGTACCGGCTGCCCGACGGGGTCGACCCGGCGGTGGCGGTGGCGCACCCGGCGGTCACCGCCTACCTCGGCTGGTTCCGGCGCGCCGCGATCCGCCCGGGCTGGACGGTGTTCGTCGGCGGCGGCGCCGGCAACGTCGGCATCGCCGCCATCCAGCTGGCGGTCCGCGCGGGTGTGCGGGTGATCACCTCGGCGCGGGACAGCACCGCCGAGCGGTGCTGGGCCGCGGGCGCCGCCGCCGTCGTCGACTACCG
>DATDBV010000308.1:0-3243 GCA_036524715.1 Nakamurella sp.
GCTGATGTTCACCTCCGGCACCACCGGTGAACCCAAGGGCGTCATGCACACCCACAACACCCTGGTCGCGGCCAACGCTCCCCTGCCGGACCGACTCGGCGTCGGCCGGGACAGCGTCATCCACATGGCGTCCACGTTCGCGCACCTCACCGGCATGCTTTACGGCGTGCGGTTGCCCACCCAGCTCGGCGCCACCGGTGTGTACCAGGACGTCTGGAACAACGAGAAGTTCGTGGAGCTCGTGGACGAGCACCGGATCACGTACACGTCGGCGGCCACCCCCTTCCTGCACGACACCCTCAACGCCCCCAACCTGGACCGGCATGACCTGTCCAGCCTGCGGCGGTTCTGCTGCATGGGCGCGCCGGTCCCGCCGGCGATCGTCCGTGCGGCCCAGGCCCGGTTCCCGGGCCTGACAGTGCTCGGCGGCTGGGGGCAGACCGAGAACGGCCTGGTCACCCTCGGCATCCCGGGCGACCCGCCGGAGATCATCGCCGACCGGGACGGATTCCCTTGGCCGGGCATGCAACTGCGCGTCGTCGACCTGGACGGCAGCGTTCTGCCTGCCGGTGAGGCCGGGCGGTTGCAGGTGCGCGGTCCTTTCCTGTTCGTCGGCTACGCCCGGCGGCTGGAGATGACGCGAGAGCTGTTCTCCGACGGCTTCTTCGACACCGGCGACCTGGCCTACGTCGACGAGCAGGGCTACCTCAAGCTGTCCGGCCGGACCAAGGATGTGATCATCCGCGGCGGCGAGAACATCCCGGTCGCCTACGTCGAGAACGCCCTGTACGAGAACCCGAAGATCGCCTCCGTGGCGGTCGTCGGCATCCCCGACCCGCGGCTGCAGGAGCGGGCGTGCGCCTGCGTCGTGTTGCGGCCGGGCTTCGATGAGTTCACCTTCGAAGAGATGAAGGCATTCCTGGCAGAGAAGGGCATCGCCAAGCAGTACTGGCCGGAGCGGCTGGAGGTGCTGGCGGCGCTGCCGGCGACGGCGAGCGGCAAGATCCAGAAGTACAAGCTCAGGAATCAGATCGGCCAGCAGGTCGGAGGACAGTCATGACCCCCCAGACCCCGGTCGCATACCTGGTCGACGGGGTCCGCACGCCGTTCGGCCGGTACGGGGGCGCGCTGTCCGCCGTGCGGACCGACGATCTGGCCGCGCACGTGCTGCGTGGTCTGGCCGCCCGGCTGCCGTCGGTGGACTGGGCGGCCCTGGACGACGTGGTGCTGGGCTGCGCGAATCAGGCCGGCGAGGACAACCGGAACGTGGCCCGGATGGCGGCCCTGCTGGCCGACCTGCCGGTCACCGCACCCGGCACCACGGTGAACCGGCTGTGCGGGTCCAGCCTGGACGCGATCGCGATCGCGTCCCGGGCGGTCCGGTCCGGTGACGCCGACCTGGTGCTGGCCGGCGGCGTGGAAAGCATGAGCCGGGCTCCGTTCGTCATCCCCAAGGCGACGTCGGCGTTCGCCCGGTCCACCGAGATCCACGACACCACCATCGGCTGGAGGTTCGTCAACCCGGCGATGCGGGAGCGGTTCGGCACCGACTCGATGCCGGAGACCGCGGACAACGTGGCCACCGAGTTCGGCATCGCACGCGAGGATCAGGACGCGTTCGCGCTGCGTTCGCAGGACCGGGCGGCCAAGGCCATCGGCTCCGGCCGGCTGGCCAAGGAAATCCTGCCGGTGACCATCCCGCAGCGGCGGGGTGATCCGATGGTCGTGGACACCGACGAGCATCCGCGGGCGTCGTCGCTGGCGGTCCTCGCGAAGCTCAAGCCGATCAACCCGGGCGGCACGGTCACCGCCGGCACCGCGTCCGGGGTCAATGACGGCGCGTCCGCGGTGCTGATCGCCTCTTCGGCGGCGGTGCAGAAGTACGGGCTGACGCCGCTGGCCCGGGTCACCTCGGCCGCGGTGGCAGGGGTGCCGCCCCGGATCATGGGCATCGGACCGGTGCACGCGACACAGAAGCTGTTGTCCCGAAACGGGTTGATCGTCTCTCACCTCGACGTGGTGGAGTTGAACGAGGCATTCGCCGCGCAGGCCCTGGCCGTGCTGCGGCAGCTGGGACTGCCGGACGACGCCGAGCACGTCAACCCCAACGGCGGGGCCATCGCCCTCGGCCACCCGCTGGGTGCCAGCGGCGCCCGGATCGCCCTGTCCGCCGCGATCGAACTGCACGACCGCGGCGCCCGCCGCGCCCTGGCCACCATGTGCATCGGCGTCGGCCAGGGCATCTCCCTCCTGCTGGAGGCCGCCTGACGCTCCCTGTCACGCGGATCAACTACCCCGGCGCGGCCGAAGTCGTTGACTCCCCGCCACACCAGTCCCATTCGTGCCAGTTGATCCGCGCGGTCCATCCGTCGCCCGCCACCACACCCAGAGCTGGAGAAACCCATGACCACCACCGAGGCCAACCCGGTTGGCATCTACGCGGGTGCCGTCACCGTACCGCCCACCCCGATCAGCGACCGGGCCCGCGACTACCTGAACCTGGACTCCCTGTTCACCGCCGAGGAACTCGCGCAGCGGGACAAAGTCCGCGCGTTCGTCGACGAGCGGATCCGCCCGAACATCAAGCGGTGGTACGAGGACGCGCACTTCCCGCGGGAGATCGCCACCGAGTTCGGCGATCTCGGCCTGCTGGGGATGCACCTGACGGGCTACGGCTGCCCGGGCCGCAGCTCCGTCGAGTACGGCCTGACCGCGCTGGAACTGGAGGCCGGCGACTCCGGCCTGCGCACCTTCGTCTCCGTGCAGGGATCGCTGGCGATGAGCGCGATCCACAAGCACGGTTCGGAGGAGCAGAAGCAGCGGTGGCTGCCGGGCATGGCCAAAGGCGAACTCATCGGCTGTTTCGGCCTGACCGAACCCACCGCCGGCAGCGACCCGGGCGGGATGCAGACGCACGCCGTCCGGGACGGCTCGGATTGGATCCTCAACGGGGCGAAGCGGTGGATCGGCCTGGCCTCGATCGCCCAGGTCGCGATCATCTGGGCCACGACCGACGACGGGGTCCGCGGTTTCGTCGTGCCCACCGACACCCCCGGGTTCACCGCCACCCCGATCGAGCCGAAGCTGTCCATGCGCGCCTCCATCCAGTGCGACATCACGCTGGCGGACGTGCGGCTGCCCGCGGACGCGGTGCTGCCGAACGTGGTCGGCCTCAAAGGACCGTTCGCCTGCCTGAACGAGGCCCGGTACGGGATCATCTGGGGCGCGATGGGCGCGGCCCGC
>DATDBV010000309.1:0-3590 GCA_036524715.1 Nakamurella sp.
TGGACGACTCGGGATGGGCCACGCCGTCGCTGTGTGCCGGGTTCACCGTCCGCGAGGTGCTCGCTCACCTGACCGCGACCGGCAGTCTGGGCGCGATCCGGTGGTTCGCCGGGGTGCTGCGGTGCCGGTTCGACTTCGACAGGCAGGTGTCGATGCGGCTGGCCGAGCAGCTGGGCTCGTCGGGCCCGCAGACCCTGGCCCGGTTCCGGTCCACCGTCGCCAGCACGACCTGCCCGCCGCTGCCACGACTCGCTCTGCTGGGCGAGGTGATCGTGCATGCCCAGGACATTCGCCATCCGCTGGCCGTCGAGCGCGCCTACCCGATCGACACGCTGACGGCGGTGGCCAGGTACTACCGGGGCGCCGATCAGGTCGTCCTGGCCAAAGGGCGGGTCGCCGACCTGCGACTGGTGGCCACCGACGGGCCGTTCGCGGCGGGCGACGGGCCGCTGGTGTCCGGGCCGACGGTGGCCCTCGTCATGGCGATGACCGGTCGCGGCGCCTACTGCCAGGACCTGACCGGTGACGGTGTGCCGGTCCTGCGGGAGCGGTGTTGACCGTTGCCGCGTGCCCCCGGTGGGACTCGAACCCACACTGGAACCATTTTAAGTGGCCTGCCTCTGCCGATTGGGCTACGGGGGCGTGCTCCGGCGGCATCAGCGTAGAGGCCGCACCGATCGGCGAGCAGTGGCATCAGCCCAGGGACAGGACGATGCCGTCCAGGATGTCGTGCTCGGAGACGGTGACCGTGTCGATCGGGGTCCGCGTCCGCCGGGCCACCAGGTCGACGATGGTGGACAGGATGAGGGTGCCGCCGCCGATCACGTCCACCCGGCCGGGATGCATGTAGCCCAGTGCCGCCCGGTGCGCCCGGGTGGCGCCGAGCAGCGTCTGCGCCACCGCGTGCACCCGCTCGACCGGGATCTGCGCGAGGTGGATCCTGGCCGGGTCGTAGGTCGGCAGCTTCATCGCCGCCGCGGCCACCGTGGTGGCCGTACCCGACACCGGCACCAGCCGGCGCACCCGTTCCACCGGCAGCCGGTCCAGCCCGTCGGCGAGGATCTGCCGTGCCCAGCGCCGGGCCTCGTCCCGCTCGCCCGACGTCGGCGGGTCACCGCGCAGGATCCGTTCGGTGATCCGTACGCAGCCGATGTCCAGGCTGATCCCACCGGCCAGCCGGTTCGCCGCGCCGTCGCGCTCACCGATCACCAGCTCGGTCGACCCGCCGCCGATGTCCACCACCAGGAACGGGCCGGTGCCCGGGTCGAGGTCGCCGACCGCGCCGGCGAACGTCAGCTCCGCCTCCTCGTCGCCGGTGATCACCTCCGGGTCCCGGCCCAGCGTCGAGCGCACCATCTCGACGAAGTCGCCGCGGTTCTGCGCGTCCCGTGTGGCGGAGGTGGCGACCATCCGCGTGCGCACCGCACCCGAGGCGGAAATGACCGCGGCATAGTCGGCCAGCGCCCGCCAGGTCCGGTCCAGGGCGTGGCTGGACAGCCGACCCGTCGCGTCGACGCCCTGGCCGAGCCGGACCACCCGCATCTCCCGATGCACGTCGGCCAGCCGGGGCCGCCCGTCCGGCTCGTGGGCGACGTCGGCGACCAGCAGCCTGATCGAGTTGGTGCCGCAGTCGATCCCGGCCACCCGCATGCCCCGCACCGTCATACCGTCGGACGCTACCCGGACGTCACCGGCACACCCGCGGCACACTGACCAGGCACCTGTCCGGACCACTGGTCGCCGCAGACGCCCGAGGAGCCCAGCGCCGTGCCCCCCACCCACGCCGTCGTCAACACCGTCGAACCGCTCGTCGGGTTCGACGCCGCCGCCCCCGACCCGGCCTTGACCGCCGGCCTGGCCGCCGCCGGCGACGCGCTCACCGACGACCTGCGAGCCCTGGCGGTGGACGCCGGCTCGGCGCAGTGGGCCGACCACGCCCGGCTGGCCGACCGGAATTCGCCGATCCTGCACACCCACGACCGGGCCGGCCACCGGATCGACGAGGTCGAGTACCACCCGTCCTGGCATGCGCTGATGAGCCGGGCGGTCGGCGCGGGGCTGCAGGCCGCGCCCTGGGCCCCGGACGCCGGACCGCACGCCCACCTGCATCGCGCCGCCGGCTTCTACCTGTGGACGCAGACCGAGTCCGGGCACCTGTGCCCGATGTCCATGACCTACGCCGCCGTCCCCGCGCTGCGCCACGACGCGCGGCTGGCCGCGGAGTTCGAACCGGGACTGCGCTCGCGTGAGTACGACTTCGGCCTGCGACCGGCCGCCGACAAGCGCGGGCTGCTGGCCGGCATGTCGATGACGGAAAAGCAGGGCGGCTCGGACGTCCGGGCGGCCACCACCACCGCGGCACCAGCCGCCGGGACCGACGGCGAGTACCGGCTCGTCGGGCACAAGTGGTTCACCTCGGCCCCGATGAACGACCTGTTCCTCACCCTGGCCCAGGCTCCCGGCGGGCTCACCTGCTTCGTCGTGCCCCGGGTGCTGCCCGACGGGACCCGCAACACGCTGTTCGTCCAGCGACTCAAGGACAAGCTGGGCAACCGGTCCAACGCCTCCGGCGAGATCGAGTACGACGGCGCGACCGGTTGGCGCCTGGGCGACGAGGGCCGCGGTGTCGCCACCATTCTGGAAATGGTGACCATGACGCGGCTGGACTGCGTCCTCGGGTCGGCCGGGCAGATGCGGGCCGCGCTGTCGCAGGCCGCGTACTACGCGGCGCATCGGCGGGCGTTCGGCCGCGCTCTGGTCGACCACGAGGCGATGGCCGCCGTGCTGGCCGACCTGGCCGTCGAGTCGTGGGCGGCGACCCTGACCGCCCTGCGCCTGGCCGAACTGGTCGACTCGCTGCCCACGTCCGGCGCCGACCCGGCCGGTCTGCTCCGGCTCGCGCTGCCGGCCGCCAAGTTCTGGACCTGCAAGCGGGCCGTCCCGGTGGTGGCTGAGGCACTGGAATGCCTGGGCGGCAACGGCTACGTCGAGACGTTTCCGATGGCCCGGCTGCTGCGCGAGTCCCCGCTCAACGGCATCTGGGAGGGCTCGGGCACCGTCACCGCGCTCGACGCGATCCGCGCGCTACACCGCACCCCCGAGTGCGCGGACGCCCTGCAGGCGGAACTGGCCATCGCGGACGGCGGGCACCCGGCCTTCGATGTCGGGGTGAAGGAACTGGCGGTGCTCGTGCGGGACGAAGCCGACCCGGCCGCCGCGCGCCGGCTCTGCTCGCTGGCCGCCCGTACGTTCGCCGCGAGCCTGCTCATCCGGTACGCCCCCGCCGAGGTGGGCGACCTGTACTGCGCGACCAGGTTGGACGGGACCGGCGACCGGGTGTTCGGCGAGCTGCCGCCCCGGTCGGCGACCCGGCGCATCGTCGATGCGGTGACGCCCCAGCCGGGCTGACGCGTTCGCCTCGCCGTCCTGCCTGCCTGCCCGGCCCTACGGGGAGCTGCGGAACTTCGGCCCGCCAGGGGCGAGCGGATCCTCCGCGCGAGCGGTCCGGGCGGCCGACAAGTGGAGGATTGCGCGGAGCTGCGGAACTTTGGCTGGCCAGGAGCGAGCGGATCCTCCGCACGAGCGGTCCG
>DATDBV010000310.1:0-3059 GCA_036524715.1 Nakamurella sp.
GATGCTGTGCACGCGTGGTTCACCCCAGAGGACCCCGGCCCAGTGATTTTCTCGCACGTCCGGCACTCCGGAATCGGCCGCTGCATGGTCGACCGATGGCCCGATCCCCGTGCGGTGCTCGTCGAGTCGGGCGGGAACTACGACCTCCGCGGGAACCCGGAAGCGCTGGCCGACAGTGCCCTGGACGATGTGGCCGGGTTCGTTCAGGCGTCATCGGCGTTCGAACCGCTGCTTCGTCGGATCGACCCCGGCGTGGTGGTCTGGGATCGGGTAATCGCCGTCCTCCCTGACCACATCGACATCTCCGCACCGGACCCACGCATCCGTCGGCTGACCGAAGAAGACGCCGCGGCACTAGCACAGCTCCCCCAGAAGATGAGTTGGATCAGCCGGACCTGGGGCGGGCCCGCCGGCCTTGCTGCCTCCCAGAGGGCGTTGGCAGCCCATCACGAGCAGTCGGTGGTCTCCGTCGCCGTCCCATTTTTCGTCGGTGAGAGGTTCGAGGACCTGGGCGTCGTCACACATCCCGAATTCCGGCGACAAGGATTGTCCCGATCATGCGCAGCCGCAGTCATCGCCGACGTCCGCAGCCGTGGGCATACACCTACGTGGACCACCAGTCCCGACAACGCGGGCAGCCTGGCCGTCGCCGAGCGGCTCGGATTCCAAACCCACCATCGCGACGTCCTCTGGGCCATCCGCACCCCCATCCCCCGTGACTGAACGCTGGGTCTGCGCGGACCCCGTTCGCCCGTGGTGACCGGATGCGCTCGATCCCGGCCGGGCGGCCGAGGTCGGCCGGGTATCACTCGGGTCTCGCCTGCGCTCCCCGGGATCCGACGCGGTAGGGGTTTGACCCACTCCGATCAGGGGCACAACTCGCTGAACGTCCGACTTCCCGTCGACGGCGCCAGGTGAACCCAGCGAACGAAGGATGATCGTCCGTGACTGTGACGATGGCAGGCTTTCCACCACCACCCGCTCAACGATGGCAGCCCGAGGAATGGCAGCTGGGGCCGACGAACCGCTGGTCGTTCAGCCATCTCCGGGAAGTCGTCAGGACAGCCAGGGTCGCGGCCAGACCCGGTCCGCCATCTTCCTTCGACATCGACCACCCGCTCGAACTGACGCTCGCAATCACATTGCCAGGCGGACGGTCCAGCACCCTGCACGACGTCCTCGAGCAGACGTACACGGACGGCCTGTTGGTCCTGCACCGGGGGCGTCCGGTGTTCGAGCACTACCCGGCTCAGCTGACATCGACCGACACCCACGCGCTGCTGTCGGTCAGCAAGTCGGTGATCGGATGCCTCGTCGGCATTCTGATCGATCAGGGGGCCATCGAGGAAAATGTCAACCTCACCGCCTACATTCCCGAGTTCGTGGGCCGGGGATACGATGGCGCGACCGTGCGGCACCTGCTGGACATGCGCTCCGGGATCAAGTATTCCGAGCACTACGAGGAACCTGACGCCGAGATCACCATGATGGGACAGGTGGTGGACTGGTCTCCTCGCGTCTATCCCGAGCTGCCCACCTCGCTCTACGACTACCTGACCCTTCTGGTGGCTGCCGGCGGGCACGGCGGGCCTTTCAACTACCGTTCCAGCGAAACCGATGCCCTGGGCTGGGTTTGCGAAAGGGCCACCGGCCGTGCGATGCCGCACCTGCTCAGCGAACTGATCTGGCAGCCCCTGGGCGCCGAACAGGACGCCGACGTCGCCGTGGACAGGGCCGGCACTGTCATTCATGACGGTGGGATCGCCGCAACATTGCGGGACCTCGGACGATTCGGACAAATGCTGCACGACGGGGGACGGGTCGGGGACGTCCAGGTGGTCCCCGAGTCCTGGATTCAGGACACCTACCGCGGTGGCGCCGATTCGCGGGCGGCCTTCGCCTCCACCGGAACCGACACACGAATGCCGGGCGGGATGTACCGAAATCAGTTCTGGTTGCCCTATCCGCCCGAGCGTTCGGTGCTGATGTGCATGGGCATCTACGGCCAACTGGTGTACGTTGACCCGGCCAGGGCCTATGTCGCCGTCAAACTATCCTCCTGGCCGACGGCGCAACAGCCAGAGCTGCTCGGCGACACCATCGTCGCGATCGACGCGATCGGTGATCACCTCGCCGCCAGGCCTGGCCAGAGCTGACGCAGGTCTCGCGGAGGACGACAAGGATTGCCGTCCGATCCTGCGGAGACCGCAGCGGGAGGGCGTTCGCCGTGGTACCCGCCCTCGCCGTCGGGACCCTGGGTCGGTGCAAAGCTGAAGGCGACCGGCGTCCGTCTGGCCACCACGTTCGCGGCGGGCCACATCGGCATGCCGATCGTGCTCGACACTGCAGCGTGAACCACGGCGCGACTTGTCAGCGGCGTGGCGGAGGATCGGCATCCACAACGATCGGCCTGGCGGCCTTCGAGCGGAGCCGATCGACGAGATCCGCTGCGCGCTGCCGGTTCTTCGGATCGGCGGCCTGACGCTTCAGCTCGTCGAGGATGCGGCGCCCGGCTGGGCTGCGCAGAAACGTGTAGACGGTGCCCAGTGCACCCAATTTGCCCATGATCTTCACGTTGGCGTTTCCGTTCGGTTGTTCGGTTGTTCGGGTCCATCGAGCGAGTCGGTCGAACCGGGGCAGCGAGCGCTACGGCTTGACGACCACCTTGATGCGCCCGTCGGTCTTCTTCACGGGCGGCTCACAGGATCGGCCGGCCGCCGGTGACCGCGATCCTGGCGGCCGAAATGTAACTGCCCTCGTCGGACGCGAGGAGTACGTACACGGGCGCCAGTTCGGCGGGTTGACCGGCGCGACCGAGCGGGGTGTCCTTGCCGAAATTCTTCACCTTCTCCTCGGGCATGGTCGCCGGGATCAGCGGCGTCCAGATCGGTCCCGGCGCAACACTGTTCACCCGGATGCCGCGGGGGCCGAGCATCCCGGCAAGGCTCGCGGCGAAGTTCGCGATGGCCGCCTTGGTCGCCGCGTACGGGGCCAACGTGGGCGATGGCATATCGGAGTTCACCGATGAACTTCCGATGATCGACGCCCCCTTACTCAGA
>DATDBV010000311.1:0-3646 GCA_036524715.1 Nakamurella sp.
CCACGCCGAGCGGCAGCACGGCCACCGGCGCCAACAACATGGCCGACCGCGCCGTCGACCGGTCGATCCGAGCGGGAGGGGGGACCCGCACCGCGGTGAGCGTGCCGACGGCCAATCGCAGCCCGTCGGCGAGCGAACTCACCCCAGCACGTCCGACAGCCGCGCCATCTCCCGCAGCAGCAGAGCCGCGGACCGGACCAGCGGCACCGCGGCCACCGCTCCGCTCCCCTCGCCGAGCCGCATACCCAGGTCGAGCAGCGGTTCGAGGCCGAGCTTGTCCAGGGCCAACGACTGGGCCGGTTCGGTCGAGCGGTGACCGGCGGCGAACCAGTCGGCCGCTCCCGGCGCGAGCAGGTCGGCGAGCAACGCGGCGGTGACGGACACGACCCCGTCGAGCAGCACGGGGATCCCTCGTTCGGCTGAGCGGGCCATGAAACCCGCTGAGGCGGCGATGTCCGCGCTGCCCAGGCCGGCCAGCAGGTCGGCCGGATCCACCGGATCGGTCAGTCGATCCCCCATCCGGACCAGCGCGCGGCCGATCAGCTCTCGCTTGCGCACCAGCCCCGCGTCGTCGATGCCGGTCCCTCGACCGGTCACCTCCTCGGCGGGAAGGCCCAGCAGGGCGGCGACCAGCGCGGCAGCCGGGGTGGTGTTGCCGATGCCCATGTCGCCGGAGATCAGCAGCTGCGCCCCGGCGGCGATCTCATCGTCGGCGACCGCCCGACCCGCACGGACCGCGGCGTCGACCTCGGGCCGGGTCAGCGCGTCGGTCAGGTGAATGGGCTCCGACGAGCGTCGGATCTTGTGGGCGGTGACCGCGTCGGGCAGGTCCAGCAGATCGTCGTCGACGCCGAGATCCAGGACTCGTAGGCGCACGCCGTGCTGCCGGGCCAGCACCGTGACGCCCGCGGCGCCGGTATGGAACAACCGCACCATCGCCGGCGTCACCGTGGCCGGATACGCCGACACCCCGTACGCCGCGACCCCGTGGTCGCCGGCGAACACCACCGCCCGCACATCCAGCACCGGCTCCGGCGGGCATCGGTGCTGGCAGGCGGCGAGCCAGACGGCCAGGTCCTCCAGCCGTCCGAGCGCACCGGTCGGTTTGGCCAGCGCGTCGACCAGCCGGCGGGCCTCGTCGCGGACCCCGACCGACGGCGGGACAACCGACGCGGGGACAACCGACGCGGGGACAACCGACGCGGGGACGACCGTCATCACGCCGCGGTGCCCGCCAGCTGCCCGGCGTCGCGGGACCCGACCGACCGCCGGGCAACGGCCCCGATCATGCTGGCCAGGGTCACGCCGAGGATCAGCCACAGCGTGAACTGGACGCCCAGCGAGGCCGTCCGGAACTCCCAGAGCAGGTCCGCCGGGAAGGAATCGGGCACCTCGTCGATGGTCGGCAGCAGCGCCGTCGTCACCAGCACGACGATCAGGTAGCCGGCGCCGGCGGCCAAACCGGCATTCCAGGTCCCGATGCGCGGGGCCAACCGGCGGGCGGCGATGGCCGCGACCACCACGGCGATGACCGACACTGCGAGCATGGAAAAGTACAGCGCGGTGCGCTGGCCGATGGTGTCCGGGTTGCCGACCGCGGGTGGGTTCGGCGGGTACTTCAGGTAGGGCACCAGAGAGATCGCGACGAAGCCGAACGCGGCCACCAACGCAGTGCTGGCCCGGGGGCTGAGCCGACCGAACCGCCCGTAGGCGAACGCGGCAGCCAGCCCGGCGATGCCACCCAAGGCGACCCCGATGACGATGGTCGCCGTCGCCAGGCCCCAGGTGGACTGGGTGTCCCGGGGGACCTCGGCGTCCTCGTCGTGCGAGTGCTCCCCGGCTACGGCGGGAGTGGCGTCGTGGGTGTGCTCCTCGACGCCGGCGCTGCCCGCCTCCTCGATGGCGATCGCCACGTCGATCGATGGTTCGCCGATGACGTAGGCGACGCCGAAGGTGACGAACCCGGCGACGAGGCCGGCCAACAGTCCGCGGATCAGGAAGGTCCGAGCAGTCAACATGTCGACCGCCGGTCAGTGGCAGGGGAAGCCGAGCAGGTGCCGGCCGTCGTGCACCCACTCGTGGATGCCGGTGCCGGCGAACACCGCGAACGCGCCCTGCTCGGCGGACACGAAGTACAGGGCGATCAGCGCCAGCACCCCGACGAACACCGCCCAGGGCAGGATCTGCCGGACCGGGATCGTCGGAATCGCGATAGTCGGGATCGGAACTGGCGTCGCCGCTGCGGCCTGGGACATGAGACCTCCTCGGGGGTGATGCGCCCCCGCTCGTCGGAGCCGGACGGCATCGGGGTCTGACTCGACCCGAGGACGGGTCTCACAGTGGCGCGACCGCGCCGGGCTTGCACCGGCTTCCCGTAACCGCTGGAACCTGCCGACCGTAGCGGTTAGGACCACGCTGAACAACCCAGCTCCTCCCGTCGACTGGTTGTCTGCGCCCGGTCCTTCTATGCTTGATGGCGGCCTCGCAAGCTCAGCCGACTCCAGGCGATCATGCGGGGTCATGCGGTTCCGTGGGTGGTCGGGCGCCGGATACCGAGCGGGCGGCCGGTGTCGCGCTATTCCGGGCGGCGGCGCGCTTTTCGCTGCCGGATGGTCGATCGCGCTTGGCGTCGGTCACGTTCGAGCCGTCGGGCGGTGTCCGCCGCCTGCTGCCGAATGAACTGATCGGCCAGCAGCGGGTGAATGTGAAAGGTCATGGTCGGCTCGCCTTCGCCTGGGTGGACAGTCGGACTCGTGTCCGGCCAGGACGAGATTCCCGCACGTACCCACCGACCGGCATCGGTAGCACCACCCAACTTCCCGGCTCGACGCCCAGTTCGTGGCGGCCGATACCCAGGTCGTTGTGCTCGCGATCGGCCTGACTCTGCCGGCAGGGCGCGCTGGCGTGGTCGCGGTGCAGCGGACCTACGACAGCCGGACCTCCGACAGCCGGACCTCCGACAGCGGGTCGAACGCAGCCACCGAGCCGATGACGGTGATGGCCCGCGGCTTGACCCGGCCGCGTGGATGTCGTCGGCGATCGAGGCGAGGCCGCCGCGCACCACCGGCTGATCGGGCTCGCTGACTCGGACGCCCGATGATGCCGGGTGGTCGCCGCCGACCTGATCAGCCCGCCCACCGTCATGGGTTCGTCGGTGCGCGGAGTCTGCCGGAGATCGATCCCGCCATTCTGGACGATCGATTCCAAGGTCCCGTGTTGATGACGTGACGCGGACCGAAGGTGTCCCACTGGCGCGAACCGGCACGTCATCAGCGGATCCGGACCCACTCCGACTCCAGCGGAACATGTCGCCGCCAGGACCTCTCGCGCGCCGGTCGACTTCGACGATCTCGCCGTCGCACCACGCCGGGTGCCCAGACCGTGCGCCGGCTGGGCATCCCCGGGTTGGCCGCGGGCGGCCTGGATCCCAGGCTGGTCGACGACGTGGTGGCCAGAACCGGAAGCTCGAGCAGCACCAAGGGACCAAGGGCAACCCGATCGACCTGACCCCGCAGGAGCTGCACCGGGCTCTGGTCGCCGCATCTGACGCTGGTCTGAGCGCGCTGCCGGCGATTCGGGCCTGCCTCGCGCCGCCGGTCAGGACGGAAGAAAAGTGCGGCTGGTCGCACTTTCCTTCCGCTGGAAC
>DATDBV010000312.1:0-4830 GCA_036524715.1 Nakamurella sp.
CGGCATCACCGCCACCACCAACACCAACCCGGTGCAGATGGGCGCGATGGCCGCGCAGTACGCGATCGACCTGCTCAACAAGAAGGCCGCGGTCGGATACGTGGACGCGCCGACCGAGATCGTCACGTCGGCGAACGCCACCGCGATCCTGCAGAACCCGGACATGTTGTTCCCCAAGCCTTCCGAGGACTACTGAGCAGCCTGACGGCGAGGAGGACGACCATGACGGTCGAAACGGCCGCGCAACCTGCGCGATGGGAGTTGCGGTACATAACCAAGGTGTTCCCGGGCGTGCGGGCCAACGACGGCATCTCGATCAGCCTGCACGCCGGTGAGATCCACGGGCTGCTGGGTGAGAACGGCTGTGGCAAATCCACCCTCATCAAGATCCTGTCCGGTGTGCAGCAACCCGACTCCGGCGAGCTCCGGCACGACGGGCGGCCGGTCACCATGGCCACACCGGCGGCGGCCAGGGCCCAGGGCGTGGCCACCGTCTACCAGGAGTTCTCGCTCATCGGCCACCTGGCCGTGGCCGAGAACATCTCCATGGGGCGGCATCCGCGGCGGGCCGGCGGGTTGCTGGTGGACTGGGCGGCGGTCGACCGAACCGCTCGCGCCATCCTGGCCGACCTCGGCCTGGACATCGACCCGGCCACCCGGGTCGGCGAGCTGTCCGTCGCCGAGCAACAACTGGTCGAGATCGCCAAGGCACTGTCCCAGGACGCAACCCTACTGATCCTGGACGAGCCGACCACCGCCCTCGGCCAGCAGGAGATCACCCTGCTGCACGGGCTCCTGCGCCGGTTGAAGTCGCGCGGGGTGTCCATCCTGTACATCACCCACCGACTGGACGAGGTGGTCGAACTGGTCGACTCGTTCACCGTGCTCAAGGACGGCAAGGTGGTCAGCGCCAGCGGCGAGACCCGCCTGGACGTCGGCGAGATCGTCGCCCGAATGGTCGGCCAGGAGGTGGCCGACCACTACCCCAAGGAGCGCAACGCCACCGGGGAGGTCGTGCTGGAGGTCCGGGATCTCCGGACGGCCACCCGGGTGCAGGGCGCCAGCTTCCAACTGCACCGCGGCGAGGTGCTCGGCCTGGGCGGCGTCGTCGGCTCCGGACGCACCGAGATCGCCCGCGCCATCTTCGGGGCCGACCCGATCACCGGCGGCGAGTTGTTGGTGGACGGAAAGCCGTTGAAGGTCAAGGGTCCGGCCGACGCCATCCGGGCCGGCATCGCGCTGGTCCCGGAGAACCGCAAGTACGACGGACTGTTCTTCAACTTCGCCGCCGGACCCAACATCACCATGGCCAACCTGCCGGCGATGCGCCGCGGGCCGCTGTTCGACCACGGCCGGGAACGGGCCACCGCCGCCCGGTACGTGAAGGACCTGGAGATCGCTCCGCTCGCGCAGAGCAAGACGGTGAACCTGATCTCCGGCGGCAACCAACAGAAGGTGCTGATCGCCGGGTGGCTGTTCACCGGCTCCCGGATCGTCATCCTCGACGAACCCACCCAGGGCATCGACATCGGCGCCAAGCTGGCCGTCTACCGGCTGATCAACGAGCTCACCAGGGCCGGCAACGCGGTGATCCTGATCAGCTCCGACCACAATGAGCTGCTGGCGATGAGCGACCGGATCGCCATCGTCAAGCACGGCCGGGTCGCCGCGGTCCGGCCGGCCGGCCGGGTCACCCACACCGACCTGGTCAGCGCGGCGGAAGCGCCGCACCAGCATCCGGAAACCGAACCGGCCCCATCAGTCCCCGTCAGCACAGGAGAGTCCCGATGAAGCGCACGTCCCTGGCCGAGTTCGCGGGGCCAGTGCTGGCCCTGCTCGTCATCCTGGTGATCGCGGCCCTCACCACGCCCAACTTCCTGGCCTTCGAGAATTTCCAGAACATCGCGCTGCAGGCCGCGGTGCTGTCCATCGTGGCGATCGGCTCGACGGTGGTGATCATCACCGGCGGCATCGACCTGAGTCCCGGCTCGATGATCGCCCTGCTGACCATGCTGCTCGCCTCGTTCATCAAGTTGGACGGGTTGAACCTGGTGCTGTCCATCGTGATGGTGTTGGGGGCCGGTGCGCTGCTCGGCGCGATCAACGGCTTCTTCGTCGCCTACCTGAAGATCCCCGCGTTCATCGTCACCCTGGCCGCGCTGTCCGGCTTCAAGGGGCTGGCGCTGACCATCGGCGGCGGCACGCCGATCTTCTCGCTCTCGCCGGCCCTGGAGACGGTCTTCTACGGCGAGATCCTCGGCATCCCACTGCCGTTCATCTACGTGGTCGTGCTGTACGCGATCGCGATCCTGGTGCTGAACCACACCAAGTTCGGCCGGGAGATCTACGCCATCGGCGGCAACGAGAACGCCGCCCGGCTCTCCGGCGTGCGGATCAACCGGGTACGGATGATGGCGTTCGTCATCGCCGGTGCCTGCGCGGCGATCGGCGCGGTGTTGCTGGCCGCCCGGCTGAACTCCGGCTCACCCAACTACGGCACCCTGATCGAATTGCAGGCGATCGCCGCCGCGGTGGTCGGCGGGGCCAGCCTGGCCGGCGGCCGTGGCCACATCTTCAACACCCTGATCGGCGTGCTGATCATCATCGTGGTGCAGAATTCGCTGAACCTGAACGCCGTCTCGCCGGCGATCCAGAGCATCGCCATCGGCCTGATCATCCTGCTCGCCGTCGGCATCGACATCTGGCGTGGGCAGCTGACCCGCAATCTGCTCGCCACCATCGGTCGGCGGAGCCAGCCCAAGGCGCCGGAGCTGGCCGGGAAGGGCGTCTGACATGAACAAGCTCGGACTGCACTCGCTGGTCTACACCGCCGACTGGGACGAGGCCGCCGCCCGCGACGTGTTCACCCGCGCCGCCGGGCTCGGCTACGACCTGATCGAGGTCCTGATGTTCGACCCGGGCACCACCGACACCGCGATGACCGCTCGGCTGGCCCGGGAGTACGGCGTCGGGGTGGTGGCCGCGGTGTGCGGCACCCTGACCGCCGACATCTCCAGCGCCGACCCCGAGATCGCCCGCCGCGGTGAGGAGTTCGTCGACCGGGCGATCACCGCGGCGGCCGAGATGGGTTCGTCCGCGCTGGGTGGGCCCAGCTTCTCCGCGGTGCACCGGTACACCCAGGCGCCCGCACCGATCGCCCGCACCCGGGCGGTGGAGATCTACGGCCGGATCGCCGAGCGCGCCGGTGCGGCCGGCATCCGGGTCGGCCTGGAAGCCCTCAACCGGTACGAGAGCAACTTCATCAACACGGTCGGGCAGGCCGCGGACCTGGTCCGGACGGTCGGTTCGCCGAACCTGTTCGTGCACGGCGATCTGTTCCACATGAACATCGAGGAGGCATCCCTGGGCGCCGCTTTCGAATCCGTCGCCGACGTTCTCGGCTACATCCACGTGGCGGAGAGCCACCGCGGCTCGCTCGGCGATGGGACGATCGACTGGGACGACGTGTTCGGCGCCCTCGCCCGCATCGGCTACGACGGGCCGATCACCTTCGAGTCGTTCTCGCCCAGTGTACTCGGCCCGGACTGGGCCAGCCTGGTCGCGTTGTGGCGGGACCCCTGGATCGACCCGGACAAGGTCGCCGGCGACGCGCTGGCGTTCCTCAAGGAGAAGCTCACCATCCACCGGAAGGCTGACTGACATCATGGATCTCGGACTGGACGGGCGCACCGCCCTGGTCACCGCATCGACCGGCGGCATCGGGCTGCGGATCGCCACCACGCTGGCCGTCGAGGGCGCGGACGTCGTCGTCAACGGCCGGTCGGCGCGCAGCGTCGGCGCGGCGGTCGAGAAGGTGCTCGCGGCGGGCGGTTCCGGCAAGATCACCGGTCTGGTCGCCGATGCCGGCACCGCCGAAGGCTGTGCCACTATTGTCGCCGAGCGACCTGACGTGGACATCCTGGTGAACAACCTGGGCATCTACACGCCGATCCCGATCGACGAGTCCACCGACGAGCAGTGGCTCGAACTCTTCGGCATCAACGTGCTGTCCGGGGTGCGGCTGACCCGGCACTACATCGGCGGCATGCTGGCCCGGAAGACCGGCCGGGTGGTGTTCATCTCCAGCGAGGCCGCGCTGACCCCGGCGCCGGAACTGCCGCACTACAGCGCCACCAAGACGATGGAGCTGTCCATCTCACGGAACTTCGCCGAGCTGACCAAGGGCACCGGAGTGACGGTGAACGCGGTGCTGCCCGGTTCGACCCGCACCGAGGGGGTGCAGGAGTTCGTGCAGAACCTGTTCCCGGAGCTGCCCTACCAACAGGCCGAAGCCAGGTTCATGGCCGAGAACCGGTCCACCTCGCTGCTGGCCCGGCTGATCGACCCGGACGAGATCGCCGACGTGGTGGCGTTCGTCGCAAGTTCCCGGTCGGGCGCGATCAACGGGGCGGCGCTCCGCGCGGATGGCGGCATCGTGCGGACCGTGTTCTGATCTGAAGGCTGTTGATCATGAAGGACACGCCCCTATTCCGCGCGGATAAGGGCGTGTTGTCCATGATCAACTGCGCGTCGGGGGAGGGACGGCCGGCCCGGCCGGGGAATCAGCCCAAGGCCCGCGCTGCTGCCTGCGCCGCACCCGGCAGCGCCGCGGCGATCACGTCCAGCGCGGCGTCATCGTGTGCGGCGGAGACGAACCAGGCCTCGAACGCGGACGGCGGCAGGTATACGCCGGCGTCCAGCATGCCGTGGAAGAACGCCGCGAACGCCGCCACCGACTGGCCGCGGGCCTGGTCGTAGTTGGCGACCTCGTGCTCGGCGAAGAAGATCGAGAACAGGTTGCCGGCCCGCTGTAGCCGGTGCGGCACCCCC
>DATDBV010000313.1:0-13235 GCA_036524715.1 Nakamurella sp.
GTGTGGGCGACCCTCATCGCGCTGATCGACCCGGGCATCGATGCCGACCGGCCGGTGGTCGGTGTGGTGTCCGCGCCCGCGCTGGCCCGGCGCTGGTGGGCGGCCGCCGGCACCGGAGCATTCACCCGGTTTGCCGCCGGCCCGGCCCGGCCGTGCCGGGTGTCCGGGGTGAGCCGGCTCGACGACGCGTCCCTCTCGTACTCCGAGCCCGGGGAATGGCGGTCGGCCGGCCGGCTCGAGCAGTTCCGGGCACTGCTCGACGCCTGTTGGCGGACCCGGGGGTACGGCGACTTCTACTCGTACGTGCTCCTCGCCGAAGGCGCGGTGGACATCGCGACGGAGCCCGACCTGAGCCTGTGGGACATGGCCGCGTTGGTGCCGATCGTGGTCGAGGCCGGTGGCCGATTCACGGCAATCGACGGTCAGCCATCCGGCGGCACCGTGCGGAGCGCGCTGGCCACGAACGGCCCGCTGCATTCCGACGTGATCACGCTGCTGAACGCGTGAGCGTCGCCCGAACGGACCTGGGTGCACACGGTGGAATCGTCGCTGCGGCAGCGCAAGCTGTGGGTTTGCCCTGTCGTTTTGGTGGTGCGATCACAGACCGATAACTCTTTTGCCTTTACACTCGGTCGTTGTGATTCATGCGTCCAAGGTCATTAAGCAATACAAGTCGTCCACCCGGCCCGCCCTCGACGACGTCAGCATCGACGTCGACAAGGGTGAGTTCGCGTTCGTCATCGGGCCGTCCGGCTCCGGCAAGTCGACGCTGCTGCGCCTGCTGATCAGGGAGGACGTGCCAACCAGCGGCGAGCTGGAGGTCAACGGCGAGGACCTCGTGCACATCCGGCGGGGCAAGGTCGCCGCGCACCGGCGCCGGCTCGGCTGCGTGTTCCAGGACTTCCGGCTGCTCACCAACCGGACGGTCGAGCAGAACGTCGGATTCGCCCTCGAGGTGATCGGCCGCTCCAAAGCGTCGATCAAGCAGACGGTGCCCGAGGTGCTGGAGATGGTCGGCCTGGAGGGCAAGGCCAACCGGATGCCCAACGAGCTCTCCGGCGGCGAGCAGCAACGGGTGGCCATCGCCCGCGCGTTCGCCAACCGGCCGATCCTGCTGCTGGCGGACGAGCCCACCGGCAACCTGGACCCGGACACCAGCGCCGACATCATGCTGCTGCTGGAGCGGATCAACCGCACCGGCACGACCGTGCTGATGGCCACCCACGACAGCACGATCGTCGACTCGATGCGCCGGCGGGTGATCGAGCTGCAGCTGGGCAAGGTGGTGCGGGACGAGGCCCGCGGTGTCTACGGCGTGGGCCGCTAGCGGCGCCCACTCGCGACCCCGGCATCCCACCAGACACAGCACCAGCCTGCAGCACTGCGCCGCAGACGAGAGGAACCCATGCGCGCCGGATTTGTCGTCACCGAAGTCCTCGTCGGATTTCGGCGCAACATCACCATGACCATCGCGATGATCCTGACGACCGCGATCTCGCTGGGCCTGCTCGGCGGCGGCCTGATCATCGCCCGGATGACCGACCAGATGCGCGACATCTACGGCGACAAGGTCGAGGTGACGATCTACCTCACCCCGGACGTCTCCGCGCAGGATCCGGACTGCCGGCAGTCCCCGTGCCAGGACATCAGCCAGGCGCTGCAGGCCAACAGCGATGTCGAGACCGTCGACTTCGAGAGCCAGGCGGCCGCGTTCGAGCGGTACAAGCAGCAGTTCGCCGGCCAGCCCGAGCTGCTGGAGATCGGCACGCCGGAGGCGCTGTCCGCCTCGTTCCACGTCAAGCTGAACGACCCGCAGCGCTACCGGGTGATCTCCGAACAGTTCTCCGGCCAACCCGGCGTGCAGGCGGTGGCCGACCAGAGCGCCTTCCTGGACCGGCTGTTCAGCCTGCTCAACGGCATCCGCAACGCCACCATCATCGTCGCGTTGATCCAGGCGCTGGCCGCGCTGCTGTTGATCTCCAACATGGTGCAGATCGCCGCCTACACCAGACGGACCGAGACGTCGATCATGCGGCTGGTCGGCGCCTCCCGCTGGCGCACCCAGCTGCCGTTCATGCTGGAGGCGGTGATCGCCGGCCTGGTCGGCGCCGTGCTGGCCATCGGCGGTCTGGTCGCGGCCAAGTTCCTGTTCGTCGACCAGGCACTCGGGCCCGTCATCAGATCGGGCATCCTGCCCGAGATCGACACCGCTACGCTGGTCTGGGTCTCGCCGATCCTGCTGGCCGCGGGCGGGGGCCTGGCCGCGATCTCGGCCTACATCACGCTGCGGCTGTACGTGCGGCTGTAACCGACGAAGCTCGCTTCGTCGGGCGCAGCGAAGCGGAGCAGGGTTCATCGGACGCTTCAGCCGGCCGCAGGCCGTCCGCTACCCGTCCGGAGGACTGGCTACCCTGGACGCCGCCATGACGAAGACCAGCAAGACCGCGCCCAAGAGCAGCAACCGGCCGACCGGCCGGCAGATCATCGCGTCCAACCGCAGGGCCCGGCACGACTACGAGATCCTGGACACCTACGAGG
Organism: Nakamurella sp.; assembly: GCA_036524715.1. Classification (GTDB taxonomy): domain Bacteria; phylum Actinomycetota; class Actinomycetes; order Mycobacteriales; family Nakamurellaceae; genus Nakamurella. Next base: position 2,539 of record DATDBV010000313.1, read on the forward strand.
CCGGGATCGCGCTGACCGGCACCGAGGTCAAGTCCCTGCGCGCCGGCCGAGCGACCCTGGTCGACGGGTACGCCACGGTCAGCGATGACGAGGTGTGGCTGCGCGGCGTGCACATCGCCGAATACGCCGAGGGCACCTGGACCAACCACGCGCCGCGCCGGGCCCGCAAGCTGCTGCTGCACCGGATGGAGATCGCCAGGCTGACCAGCAAGCTGCGGGAGAGCGGTACGGCGCTGATCCCGTTGTCGCTGTACTTCTCCGGCGGCCGGGTCAAGGTCGAGTTGGGGCTGGCCCGGGGCAAGCGGGAGTACGACAAGCGGCAGGCGATCGCCAAGCGGGACTCGGACCGGGAGCTCGAGCGGTACGCCGGCCGGCGGGCGAAGGGCCGCTGAACCCGGGCCGTGGCGGCGCAGGAGTCCGATGGCCGGGTGCACCTGGCGGAGGTGCTGGGCGCCCTGTCGCTGGCGACCGACCTGGGGATGGGCCAGCCGTTGGGGCACGCGATCAGATGCTGCATGATCGCGACCGGCCTGGCGGAGGAACTGGGTCTGCCCGCGGCCGCCCGCTCCGAGGTGTTCCAAGTGGCGCTGCTGCGGTACATCGGCTGCACGGCCGACGCGTTCGAGGTCGCGCAGGTGGCCGGGGGCGAGGTCGCGCTCGCCGTGGCGGTGGCTCCGTTCGTCATGGGTGAGCCGGAGCAGGAGCGACAGGCCGCCGGCACCGGTGATGTCACCGAGGCCAGGGCCGCCGCGATGCGCGCCCACTGCGAGGCCGCCGGCTTGCTGGCGGCCCGGCTGCGGCTCGGTGCGGGAACGGTCGGCGCGTTGCGACACAGCTTCGAGCGGTGGGACGGCGCCGGGTACCCGGCCGGGCTGTCCGGCACGGAGATTCCCCAGGCCATTCGGATTGCGGTGGTGGCGCGGGATGTCGAGCTGTGGGCGCGGCGCGGTGGCATGACCGTCGCCCTGGACGTGACCCGCGTCCGCCGCGGGAATGCCTACGATCCGACCGTCGTCGACGCGTTCCGCGCAGTCGGTGAATCGCTGCTGCGGGTGGCCGACGCGGGTTGGCCGGCCATGCTCGCCGCTGAGCCTGCGCCGACCCTGATTCCCGTCCAGCGGCTGGACGGGATGCTCGAGGTGCTGGCCGACTTCGCCGACGCCAAATTGCCCGCGGCGCTAGGCCACTCCAGGTCGGTCGCCCGGTTGGCCGAGGGCGCCGCCGGCGAGCTCGGGCTGGGACCCGCCGCCGTCACGCAAGCGCGTCGGGCGGGGCTGGTGCAGGACCTCGGCCGGGTCGCCGTGAGCAATCGGGTGTGGGAGACACCCGGGCCCCTGTCGTGGGAGGCGCAGGAGAAGGTTCACCTCCACCCGTACCTGTCCGAGCAGGTGCTGCTGCGAACGCCTAAGTTGCGGCCGCTGGCGGGGTTGGCCGGCGCGCATCACGAGCGGCTGGACGTCAGCGGCTACTACTGGATCCAGCAGGTCATGGACGTCGATCAGGCCCGGCAGGCCGTCGAACGCGAGGCCGACGTCATCGTCGCCCAGGGCGGTGAGGCGGGCGGGCACAGCGGCTTCGTCGGCACGATGACCCTGGTCCCCCAGGTCGTCGACGTGGCTGCCGGGACGCCGGTCGTCGCCGCCGGCGGAATCGCCTCTGTCGAGGACTCGCGGCCGCGCTCGCTCTTGGGGCCGATGGCGTGGCGATGGGCACCAGATTTCTCGCCTCGCGGGAAATGTCGATCAGTTCGGCGTGGAAGGACATGATCGTGCGGGCGCGGTCGGTCGACGCGGTGCACGCCGACGTGCTGGACGACCCCGCCGAGCCCGGGCCGGTCAGGACGCCGCGTACACCGCCCTGTCCTTCTGCCGCCCTACAACCGGCCGCACTATCCGGCCGCGGTCCGGGTGCTGAACAGCCCGTTCGTTCGGGAGTGGTCCGGCCGGGCGGATGAGCTCGCCGACCGGGCCGCCGAATTCACCCCGAGGATCATCGAGGCCGTACTGGCGGGCCGCGGCCACGACTACCTTCCCTTCGCTTGACAGTCGGCGGGGCTGGTGTCGGACGTCCGGCCGGCCGGAGACATCGTGCGCGACACGGTCACGGAGGCGATGCGGATCATTGACGCCCGCCCGCGCCCGGGGAACTGGTAGACTTGCGGCGCTGTTCTCCCCGAGCAAGAACCAGTCCCGGCGAAGCCGGGTCAGGCCCTTGCGGCGAGCACTGCGGGGGTGATCGGTTTCGACATCGTGAGTCGAGTGAGGTGAAGCGGGCCGAGGAAGGCAACGATGATCTCGTTAACCATCCGTTGCAAAAAAAATCAAGTGCCGATTCCAAGCGCACTGAGTTCGCCCTCGCCGCCTGAGCGAGTAAGAACTCCGTCAGACCGGGAGTCCTCCGACCCGGAGCCTGACGTCAGCTAGGAGGATCACCGAGAGGTCCGGTCGCGGGGCCTCGAGGGACATCAAACAGCGACTGGGCCCGTCACACCGAGGTGTCCGTGACGACGGTGGGGCCGAGTAGAGACATAACGGACTGCGCCCGGAGAAGCCCTCGCAAGGCTGCGGTGGACGCGGGTTCAATTCCCGCCACCTCCACGTGTACGTGGCGGAAGGGGCCCGACCAGACCAGGTCGGGCCCCTTCTGGCGTCTGCGGGTGCGTCAGGCGGGCGGGTCCGTCGCGGCTGCCGGCGCCTTGGGCCGGCTCTTGCGCTTGTCCGGTCGCTTGGCCGCCTTGTCCCGGCTCGGCTCGCCCGGCTCGGGCCCCTCCAGGTCCTCCCGGAGTCGCTCCAACTCGCCGCGCAGGTAGTCCCGGGTGGCGACCTCACCGATGGCCACCCGCAGGGCGGCCAGCTCGCGGGCGATGAACTCGGTGTCCGCCTTGGTCTGCGCCGCGCGCGACCGATCCTCCTCCAGCGAGATGCGGTCGCGGTCGTCCTGCCGGTTCTGAGCCAACAGGATCAGTGGCGCCGCATACGCGGCCTGCGTCGAGAACGCCAGGTTGAGCAGGATGAACGGGTACGGGTCCCACCGGTAGTTGACCGCAACTAGGTTCAGCGTGATCCAGATGATGACGAGAAGGGTCTGCCAGAACAGGAATGTCCCGGTGCCCAGAAAGCGGGCCAGCCGCTCGGACAACCGCCCGAACGTCTCCGGGTCGATGTCCACGGCGAACCGGCGCCCGCTGCGCGGCTGATCCAGCCGACGCCGGGTGGGCGACTCAGCCATGGGTCACCCCCCGGGCGGCGGCCGGCGCCGGCTCGTCCTCGTCCAGGCCCTCGTCCCGCCAGTTGTCCGGCAGCAGGTGGTCCAGCACGTCGTCCACCGTCACCGCGCCCAGCAGGTGCTCCTCGTCGTCCACTACCGGCGCGCAGACCAGGTTGTAGGAGGCGAAGAAGCGGGTCACGTCCGCCAGCGAGGCGTCCGGCCGCAACCGCGCCATCTCCGCGTCCAGCGCGCCCGCGACCAGTTCGAAGGGGGGCTCGCGGAGCAGGCGCTGGGTGTGCACGCAGCCGAGGTACCGGCCGGTCGGGGTGGCCTGCGGCGGCCGGCAGACGAACACCATCGACGCCAGCGCCGGCGTCAGGTCGGGGGATCGAACCCGGGCCAGCGCCTCGGCGATGGTCGCGTCGGGGGTGAGCACCACCGGCTCCGGGGTCATCAGACCGCCGGCCGACTCCGATGAGTACTGCAACAGCCGGCGGACCGGCGCCGACTCCTCGGGTTCCATCAGGCCGAGCAGGCGTTCCTGGATGCCGGCGGGCAGCTCGGAGAGCAGGTCGGCGGCGTCGTCGGGCTCCATCGCCTCCAGGATGTCCGCGGCCCTGGACTCGTGCAGGTGGGCCAGGATCTCCTTCTGGTCATCCTCGGACAGCTCCTGGAGGATGTCGGCCAGCCGGTCGTCGTCCATCGCGTCGGCCACCTCGTACCGCAGGGCGGGCTCGAGGTCGCGCAGGATCACGGCGGCGTCGGCGGCCCGCAGACCCTCCATCTGGGCCAGCACCTGCTGGGACCCACGGATCGCCTGCCCGGTCAGCTCGGCCGGCCCCAGCCCGCGCAGGTCGTGCCAGCCGACCACCTGGATCGGCGCCCGCCGCCCGATCCGGCGGGTCCGTTCGCGGACCGCCAGCCGGGACACCACCCAGTCCCGGCTGCGGGTGCGTTCCATTGCCGCGTCCACCACCACCGCGGAGCTCGCCGTGGTCGCCAACTGGACCGAGACCCCCAGCAGCTGACCGAGCAGGCGCAGTTCCAGCGTCCGCTGCTCGAACCGGCGCATGCTCACTGAGCCGCTGGACAGCGCGACCGCGTGCGACTCCAGGCTGCCCACCCGTAACATGGGCACGAAGATGGGCCGTCGGGTGGGCAGCTCCACTACCAGCCCGAGCACGCGGGGGGGCTTGCGGTCCAGCCGGAGCGCCACCACGATGTCCCGCACCTTGCCGATCGATTCGCCACTCGGCCCGAACACCGGTAGCCCGGCCAGCTGGGCGACGAAGACTCTGGTGTTCGGCGGCACCCGCTCAGGTTAGGGGTCGGTCCTGGCGACCAGGCCTCGCCCTGGCCGGTGGATTCCCAGCGACCTCACAGGACGGGCCTACGACGGGCGAACGGACCCCATCAGTAGGGTGGCGGGTTGCCGAGCCACGCTGCGGCCCGACACCAGACCGATACCAGCCCGAGGATGTTCGATGCGCGTCCGCGCCCTTGCCCTAGCCGTCCCGATGGCTGTCGGCGTCCTGCTCGCCGGCTGCGCCGGCGGTGGCGACACCGCGCCGACCAACTCGTCGGCCACCACGACGCCGCCCACCCTGGGCCCGAGCGTCCCGGCCGCGACCGCCGTGGCCGCCGCGGTCCCGGCCGACCAGCTGGCGACCGCCAGCGGTTCCTTCGGCGAGAAGCCGACCATCACCTTCCCGGACACCGACCCGCCGCCGAGCCTGCAGCGGGTCATCCTGTCCGAGGGCACCGGCCCGGTCACCCAGAGCGGCGACTGGCTCATCACCAACTACCTGGGCCAGGTGTGGGGCGGCGACGTCTTCGACAACTCCTATGACCGCGGCACCACGTCGACCTTCGCGATCGGCGTCGGCAAGGTCGTGCCCGGCTGGGACGTCGGCCTGGTCGGGGTGCCGGTGGGCAGCCGGGTGATGCTGTCCCTGCCGCCGGCCGACGGGTACGGCTCGGCCGGCAACAGCAGCGCGGGAATCAAGGGCACCGACACGCTGGTGTTCGTCGTGGACATCGTCGACGCCGTCGGCGCGAGCGCCGGTGGGCAGACCGACGCCGAAGTGCAGCCGGCGCCGGCCGACGCGCCCCAGGTCAGCGGCGACCTGGGCGGGGCTGCCACGGTGACCGTGCCGGCCGGAACGCCGGAGCCGACGACGCCCAGCGTGACCGTGCTGGCCAAGGGCAGCGGGGCGCCGGTCCAGCTCGGCCAGGTGCTCGTGCAGTACTCCGCGGTCACCTGGACCGGCGAGGACGCCGGTTCGACCTGGACGACGGACGCAGCGGCCGGGGGCGGACCCCAGGAACTCCCGGTGGCCACCGGCGGACCGTTCGAGGGGCTGGCCGGGGTGCCGCTGGGCAGCCGGGTGCTGGTCCAGATCCCCGGTCAGACCGACCCCTCGACCGGGTCCACCCAGCCGGCCATCGCCGCGGTCGTCGACGTGCTGTTGCAGACCACGGTCACGCCCGCCACCACCGCGTCCGGCTCGGCGTCCCCCGGCGCCGCCCCAAGCAGCGCCGCCCCGACCAGCTGATCGACCAACCGGCCTCCACCGGGATCAGTCGAAAACGATTCGACTGTCTGTGCTGTTCGGCCCGTGTTCGATCTCATTGGGACGGACCCGCCAGGGGCCGGCCCGCCGTTCAGTCGAACCATCGTGCCTGATATGTCGGAAACTGCCGATTCCGCTGCCGCTGACCCGCCGCCAGGCTGATCAACTCGGCGAAAGCGTGTCCGATTTGTACGAATCGGTGCCGAGTTGATCAGCCCCGGCTCGGCAAGCCGACCCGACATCCGCACCGGCAGTCGAAGAAGGCTGCGCACGTGGATCTCGGAGCGTTGTGTTCGGTCCTCCGGCGCCGAGTCGCGGGTTCAACCTGAGGGGACGGCCCCGCCGGGGCCGGCCCGCCGTTCAGTCGAACCCTCGGTGACCCGAAATGCCCGAAATGCCCGCTCTTGCGCGGCCCGGCCCGACCATGCGCTGATCAGTCGAACCTCCCGATGCCCGAAATGCGCCAAACGCCTACTTTGGACGGGCGCGCCCTGACGTTGCGCTGATCGAAAACCCATTTCCGGTGCCGTTTTGTCCGGTTCCGTGGGTTTTGGATCAGCGCAACTCACGGAGGCCGGCCAGGAGGCTCCGGCGCCCACGCAGCCGTGTTCAGCTGAGGGACGGCCCTCCTGGGCCGGCCCGCCGGTCAGTGGAAGGCCGGCACGATCAGGTAGATGCCGTAGAGCGCGATCAGGCCGGCGATCCCGATGCAGGCGTAGCCGGCGACCCGGGCCGCCGTTGATCCCCGGGCAGTCGCCCCGCCGGCCGGGTGGTGGGTCAGGGCGGCGACGCCGAGGGCGAAGATCCCGACGATGGACACCGCCGCCACCACCGTGGTGACCGCGACCAGCGCGAGGGACGCCCAGTCGATCTTCATCCCGTCACCCCCCGCGGGGTGCTCGCAGGCCGCCACCGGGCCCACCCGCCCGCCCGGTGGGGGGTGCCGGGGCGGTGTTGATGATTCGTCCTGATCATGAGCCCGCCCGCCCTGAGCTCATCCGATCACCTCGGGGGAGCGGGACGCCGCCTCGCCTTCGCCCGGGTTGATGACCACGTCGCGGGCGTCGTTGACGTTGTCCGCGGAGACCGGTGCCCGGCGGGAGATCACGTAGATGGCGGCCGACCCGGCCACCAGGCCGGCGAACACGATGACCAGCCCGATCGTCCCGGTGCCGGCGATCGCGGCGGCGATCCCGCCGGTCAGCGCCGCGGCCGGCAGGGTGAGCAACCAGCCGTAGACCATCCGGCGGGCGGTACCCCAGCGCACGTCGGCCAGCTTGCGACCGACCCCGGAACCGAGGATGGAGCCGGCGCACACCTGGGTGGTGGACAGCCCGAAGCCCATGTGCGACGAGGCCAGGATCGCCGCCGCCGACGTGGTCTCGGCGGCCAGCCCCTGCGGCGCCTTGATCTCGACGATGCCCTTGCCCATCGTGCGCATGATCCGCCAGCCGCCGGAGTAGGTGCCCAGCCCGATCGCCAGGCCCGCGGTGGCGATGACCCAGAACTGCGGGCCGGTGCCGGATTCCTGGTAGCCGGCGGTGATCAGCACCAGGGTGATCACACCCATGGTCTTCTGGCCGTCGGACGTGCCGTGGGCCAGGGCGATCAGCGAGCCGGAGACGGTCTGCCCCCGGCGGAACCAGCCGGCGGCCGGCTCGTCCTCGGCCCGGCGCATCCACTTGTAGACCAGAAACGTCGCCAACCCGGCCGCGAGGCCGGCGACGAGCGGCGCCATCAACGCGGGCAGCACGATCTTGGAGACGATGACCGAGAAATTCACCCCTGCGGTGCCGGCGCCCACCAGGACGGCGCCGATCAGCCCGCCGAACAGGGCATGCGAGGAGCTGGACGGCATGCCGAACAGCCACGTGGTCAGGTTCCACAGGATGGCGCCGACCAGTCCGGCGAAGATCATCACCGGCGTGACGACGGCATCGTTGACGATGCCGCCGGAGATGGTCTTGGCCACCTCGGTGGAGAGGAACGCGCCGACCACGTTGAGCACTGCGGCGATCAGCACGGCCACCCGGGGCTGCAGCGCGCCGGTCGCGACGGACGTGGCCATCGCGTTGGCACTGTCATGGAAGCCGTTGGTGAAATCGAAGACGAGCGCGGTCATCACGACCAGCGTCACCACGAACAACGTCGTCGTCATCCAGGTCTTTCTTGTGCGGAGGGTGCAAGGTCGGTGCGCGAAGCACGAGAACTTTTCCGGAACGACGGGCGATCAACGGGGGTCGCTAGGGTGAATTCGTGGCCAACACGCGGACAGTATCCCGGCGCGAGCAAATCCGCGACGTGGTCGGTCTGCTGGCTCGGTTGACCCTCGCCGGGGTGTTCCTGGTGTCGGGTGCGATCAAGGCGTCCGATGCCCGCGAGACAGTGGTGGCGGTGCGGGCCTACCAGTTGCTGCCCGAGTCGATGGTGAGCACGGTGGCGGCGGTCATGCCCTATCTGGAGCTGGCGCTGGGGCTGCTGCTGCTGGTCGGATTGGCCACGCGACTGACCGCCACCATCGGCGCGGTCGTGCTGGTGATGTTCATCGCGGCCGTGATCTCCGCCGCAGCACGCGGGTTGTCCATCGACTGTGGCTGCTTCGGCGGCGGTGGGCAGGTCGACCCCGGTGACACCGCCTATGCCGAGGAGATCCTGCGTGACCTGCTCTTCCTGGCGCTCGCGGGATACCTGGTGATCCGGCCGGACACGCCGCTGTCGATCGACCGGCTGGCCCATCGTCGAGCCGGCGACGCGGCATAGGGTCGAAGCCGCGAAAACAACCTGACGCGGTCCGGAACCGGGCGGCGTCGACGAGCCGGGCCGGGGACGGTCCGGCAGTGGAGAGGACAGCACGTGGCGTCAGCGGGCGGCAAGGGTTCGGGCAAGGGCCCGTCGGCGAGCGGAAAGGCCGCGGGGGGCAGGTCCGGAGCGTCGCGCCAGTCCGTGGCCGCGGCCCGCCGGTCCGGCCCCGGCAACAATCGAACCCAGCTGATCATCGGCGGCATCGCCCTGGTGGTGATCATCGGCATCGTCGTGTTCGGCGTTGTGCTGAACCGGCAGCAGACGGCCACCCAGGCCGAGGGCTACGGCGCCTCCACCCAATCGGTGGCCACCGCATCGGCCGACGGCGGCGTCACCGTCACCAAGCCGGGCGGCACCCCCAAGGCGACCATCGACATCTACGAAGACGCCATGTGCCCTGGTTGCGCGGAACTGGAGCGCCAGTACGGCCAGCAGATCAACCAGGAGCTGGACAACGGCAACTTGACGGTGAACTACCGCATGGTCGATTTTCTCAACCCGCTGTCCGCCTCCGGTGACTATTCCAGTCGGGCCGCCGGCGCCCTGCTCTGCGTGGCGCAGGAGTCCGGTTCGCAACCGGGCGTGTACATGGCGTTCCACTCGGCCCTGTTCGCATCGGAGAATCAACCCGAGGAGAACGGGTCGACCGACCCCTCCAACCAGCAGCTGGCCGACCTGGCCACCTCGGTCGGGGCGTCCGAGGCGTCGGCCACCTGCATCGCGCAGGGACAACAGACGGCGGCGGCCGCCACCGCCGCCACAGCCTTCGTCGCCACCCTGAACGAGGTCACCGGCGGCCGCGCGCAGACTCCGACCGTCGTCAAGGACGGCACTCCGGTGGCGCTGACCACCGACTGGCTGACCAACCTGGTGAGCTGACCCAGGCTTGCAGAGCGAATCATCAGCACAGTGCCGTCGCCGAGCGGGACGACCGAGTTCGCGAGGTGTCCTGCGAACGGCGGCGGCTGATTAGGTCCCGCCGCGGTCCCTTGATAGCCTGTTCCGGCAGCTTGGGGCTGTGGCGCAGCTGGTAGCGCACCACACTGGCAGTGTGGGGGTCAGGGGTTCGAGTCCCCTCAGCTCCACCCAACGTTGGATGCTCAAATCCGCGGAGGCGATTGTTCCTCCCTGGCTCTTCGCCTCCTCCCGTAACATCAGGTCGCGGTACCGCAGCACCTGCATGTCGCTCGTGCCGGGTTCCAGGCCTTCGTCGACGAATCCGGCGCATCCGGCGACGTGGCATGCGACCGCGTTCGCCGGTATCAGCCGCGATCCGTGCCCACGGCCGCTGCGGTGCGCTGGTGGTGGTCATTGGGTGAGAGCGATGACCGCGACGAGGGCCGCGACGAGGATGTCGAGCACGGCGCAGAACTGAGCGAGGGAATGATCCACGACGCGTCCGGTGCCGTGATGGTGGATGTCCCAGGCGGCGTGGCCGAGGAGCGCTCCGGCGACCAGCAGACCGCCGATCGTCGTATCAAGGTGGATGACGAGCAACGCGATCGCGCCCAGCACGAGCATCGCGGCGGTCTGCAACGGCAGCGACCACCATGGCCGGGTGCGGTCGGTGGCGATCCCCACTGCCCAGCAATACCGCGGCCAGCGCGAGCATCCACGCTGTGGCGTCGAGCCCGGTGAACTTGTCCAGCGTGATCAACGCGAAGGTGACGCCGAACGCGACCCATGCCGCCCGACGCCGCCCGGTGGCCGCTGCCGCCACGTACACCAGGCCGGATGCAGCGACGATGGGCGCAACCTCCCGCCCATCCGTAGGCGGTTCCGGCCGCGACGAGCACCCCGAGCGCTGCTGGCCACGTCCTGCGCCACTGTGGATTGCGCGGCGAGTGCTGAGCCGAGCCGTGGCGCTGTTCCTGCGTGATGGTGCTGTCCATCGCCACCCTCCTTCTTGAACATACATGTTCAACTTAGTTCAGGGAAGGGGAGTCTCATGACGGCCGTCGTTGGTACCGGACACCGTGTTTGCCGCGCTCGCCACCTGACCGTGACCCCGGGCGTGTTCGCCTGAGCCCAGGTCCGCTGGCGTCCCGTCGATACCCCCTTGTCATACATGCATGTTCGAGTTAGCGTATTCGCACATTGCTGTTCAACTTAGAC
>DATDBV010000314.1:0-5609 GCA_036524715.1 Nakamurella sp.
GTCCCCATGTTGTGCAGGGCGCGGTTTGGTCGCCCACCACGACGGGACCTAGCCTGCCCATGTGCCCGCCGTTGAGGTGGCGGGGACGCCGGGACGATCAGACCGACGGTCACCATGTGTGACCATCCACCGGACTGTCACACCGGTCGGCTACACAGAACACATGTCCGAACGACTGGGTTCACCGAGCCGGCCAACGTCGGAACTGGATGGTAGGGGCTCGCGATCGGGCCGGACCGGAGGGGATGCTCGGATGGCGGTCGTCGATCAGCGGTGGTCCGACGGGCCGGTGCGCAGTGCACCACCCGCCGCGTTCGATCGGCAGCCGCCGCAGGATCTGGCCGCCGAGCAGTCCGTGCTCGGCGGCATGCTGATGTCCAAGGACGCCGTTGCCGACGTGCTCGAGGCCTTGACCTCGGCCGACTTCTACAAGCCGGCCCACGCCTTGATCTTCGACGCGATCCTGGACCTGTATTCGCGCGGCGAGCCGGCAGACACCGTTATGGTGGCCGCCGAGCTGGACAAGTCTGGTTCCCTGGGACGCACCGGCGGCGCGGTCTACCTGCACACGCTGATGGCCACCGTGCCCACCGCCGCGAACGCCGGCTTCTACGCGCAGATCGTGGCCGAGAAGGCGATCCTGCGCCGGTTGGTGGAGGCGGGCACGCGGATCGTGCAGCTCGGCTACGGCGGCAACGACGGCGAGATGGGTGGCGGTGAGGTCGACGAGATCGTCGACCGGGCCCAGGCCGAGATCTACGAGGTCACCGAGCGGCGCACCTCCGAGGACTACGTCGTGCTGGAAGAACTCCTGCAACCGACCATGGACGAGATCGACGCGATCGCCGCCCAGGGCGGCCGGTCGAAGGGCGTGCCCACCGGGTTCGCCGACCTGGACAACCTGACCAACGGATTGCACCCCGGGCAGATGATCATCGTCGCGGCCCGGCCGGGCATCGGGAAGGCACTGGCCCTGGACACACCGCTGGTCACTCCGACCGGCTGGACCTCCATGGGCCGGGTCGCCGTCGGCGACCGACTGGTCGGCGCGGACGGCAGCCCCACCACCGTGGTCGCCACCACCGAGGTGATGCTCGGTCGGTCGTGCTTCGAGATCGAGTTCTCCGACGGTGAGGTGATCGTGGCCGACGCCGAGCACCAGTGGCGGACGTGGGACGCCGCCGCGCGGGCGGACCTGGATCGAGCGCGGGGACCCCGGCTCGGTTGGCCGCTGTCCGCGCGCCGGTCGGGCTGCCCCGGCCCGCGGACGACCGCGGACCTGGCCCGCGGGGTCTACGAGGGGTCGCGACTCAACCACGCCATCCCGACCTGCGCACCGCTGAAGGTTGCCGACCGCTCGTTGCCACTGGACCCCTGGGTGCTCGGGTTCCTGCTCGGCTGGGCCGACCAGGGCGTCGCGGACGGGCCGAGGGTGGTCGGCTGCGACGCCGCGGACCGGGAATGGGTGGTGAAGGAGTTCGACCGGCTGGGCTGCCACGTCCGGGTGGGCGGACGCCAGGACCGGTTCGAGGTCGTCGGGCTGGACGACGTCTGGCTGGAGCTGGGGCTGCACCGGCGGCCGCGGGTGCCGTCGGCCTACCTGCGCGCGTCGGTGGATCAGCGAGCGTCCCTGGTGCAGGGGCTGATGGACTGCGCTGGCGACGTCGACCGGCACGGCCGCTACCGGTGGAGCACCACCAACATCGAACTCGCCTGCGGGATCCGCGAGCTGCTGTCGGCGCAAGGGTGCGCCACGACGATGCATCGGAGGTACCTGTCCCATGAAGGTCATCCGCGTCCGCCCGTGTGGGAGATCGTCGTCCGGTCCCGGACGGGGCTCGCACGAATGCCCCGCAAGATCTGCTCGGCCGACGCGCAATGGCATCGGGACCACGAGAGTCACTTCGTCGTCGACGTGCGGCCGGTGCCCAGCGTGCCGGTCCGCTGCGTGCAGGTCGACAACCCCGACCATCTCTACCTGGCCGGCCGGGCGATGATCCCGACGCACAACTCCACTCTGGCGTTGGACGTCGCGCGGCATGCGTCCGTCAAACACCATCTGACCGCGGCCGTCTTCTCCCTCGAGATGAGCAGGAACGAGATCACGATGCGGCTGCTGTCCGCCGAGGCGGGCATCCGGCTCTCCCACATGCGGGCCGGCACCATGAACGAGCAGGACTGGCAGAAGATCGTCCGCCGGATGTCGGAGATCTCCGACGCGCCGCTGTACATCGACGACTCGCCGAACATGACGATGATGGAGATCCGGGCCAAGGCGCGCCGCCTGAAGCAGCGGCACGACCTCAAGCTGATCGTCGTCGATTACCTGCAGCTGATGACCTCGGGCAAGCGGGTCGAATCGCGGCAGCAGGAGGTCAGCGAGTTCTCCCGGCAGATGAAGCTGCTGGCCAAGGAGCTCGAGGTGCCGGTCATCGCGATCAGCCAGCTCAACCGTGGGCCCGAGCAGCGCACCGACAAGCGGCCGATGCTGTCGGACCTGCGCGAATCCGGGTCGCTGGAGCAGGACGCGGACATGGTGATCCTGGTCCACCGGCCGGACGCCTGGGAGGCCGACGACCCGCGGGCGGGGGAGGCCGACCTGATCGTCGCCAAACACCGCAACGGCCCGACGACGACGATCGCGGTGGCGCATCAGCTGCACTACTCGCGGTTCGCGGATCTGGCCGGGTGAGGACGGTGGAACCACGGATCAGCCTGATCACGCTCGGCGTCCGGCACGTCGCCCGGGCCCGCACGTTCTACGAGGCACTCGGGTTCGTGGCGTCCTCCGCGAGCAACGATGACGTGGTGTTCTTCCCGGCCGGTGGTCCGGTGCTGGCGCTGTTCGGGTGGGACTCGTTGGCGCAGGATGCCGATGTTCCACCCGCCGGGGACGGCTTTCGCGGGGTGACGGTCGCCCACAACGTTCGGGAGAAGGGCGAGGTGGCCGCGGTGCTGGCCGCGGCCGAGGCGGCCGGCGGACGGATCACCAAGCCCGCGCAGGATGTCTTCTGGGGCGGCCACAACGGATGCTTCGCCGATCCCGACGGCCACCTGTGGGAGGTCGCCTGGAACCCGTTCTTCCCGCTGGCCGACGACGGGTCGCTCCAACTTCCTCCGTGACGGCCCGTCGCCCGGAGCGCTACTCGGTGGCCGTGATCGGCGATTCGGCCAACGCCGCATCGACCAGCAGGCCCACCCCCGCGCCGACCAGCCACAGGTCCTTGGCCGGGCCGGTGCCCTCCGCGGTGGGCCGCAGGTACCGGTCATGCCACGCCGGGTTCCGGACGTACACGGCTGTCAGCACCCCACCGAATCCGATGAGGGCGAGCCCGGCCAGCCCGGCGGGTACCACCGGCAGCAGCAGCGCCGCCCCGACGGCGATCTCGCCGACCGCCAGCATCTTGCTGAAGAGTCTCGGCTCGATCCGCTTGAGGGCGGGGAAGGCGTTCGCAGCGGTGCCCTGCAGGAAGGCGGCGGTGCCGTCGTCGGCGGCGAGCTTGTTGACCCCCGAGTTCACGATGTAGGCGCCGGTGGCCAGGCGGACCGGCGCGCGACGGAGTTTGGCGGCCAAGGCCATGATCGGACCTCCTGTTGCTCGGATTTCGGCGGGTGATCGGACGGGCCGTGGGCTCCGACCGTCCTTCGTGTGGTTCCCGGTTGGGGCCCCGTCGAACCAGATCGGTCAGGTCACGTCGTCGTCGGTCTCGACCCGGGTGGGCCGACGATTCATCGACGTGGACGACGTTTCCGGCCATCCGGCACGATCGGCGGGGCAGACTGGGTCGGTGAGCGCAGCGCGACAGCCCCAGGGGATCACCGTCATCGGCCATGGGGCCGCCGCTGCGTCGGTCGATCGGGTGACGGTCGCGCTGGCCGTCGAGGTGCTGCGGGCCGAGCCCGGCGACGCGTGGACGGTGGCGTCGGGAACGGCCACCCGGCTGCTGGCGGTGCTCGCCGACGACGGCGTCGACGCTCGGTCGGTCCGTACATCGGACCTGACCCTGGGACCGCGGATGGAGTTCACCGGGAACCGGCAGCAACTCGTTGGCTACCAGGCGGGTCAGCGGCTCACCGTCATTCGAGACGGGCTGCAGGGCATCGAACGGATGCTGACCGATGTCGCCACACTCGGCGGGGAGGGGGTCCGTATTGATGGCGTGTCCCTGACCCCCGGTCATCCGCAGGATGCCCTGGTCCGGGCCCGCGCCGCCGCCTTCGCCGATGCCGCCGCAAAGGCTGAGCAGCTCGCCGCGCTCGCGGGCCGGCCGCTGGGCCGGGTGCGGTGGATCGACGAGCTACCGAGCGGCGGTGGGCCGCGGCCGATGATGGCCATGCGGGCGGCGGCCGACGAGAGCATGCCGGTGGCGACCGGAGACGCCGAGGTGAGCGTGGAGCTCACCGTGCACCGGGAATTCGCCGACTGAGATCAACTGGCAACAGGGCCGGTCAGTCGTGCCGCCAGGCCCTGGATCGCGGCGGTGAAGCACTCCATGGGCGGGGTGACCAGGCCCGCGCCGACCTGGCCGGTACCGGCCACCCGGCCGGCCATCCCGGTGTTGATCTGCGGCAGGATGCCCGTGCGCAACACCCGGGTCACGTCGATGCCGGTGGGTGCGCCGCGGAACTCCAGGATCGGGATGGCGAACGCCGGGTTCTCGGCCTGGGTGATCTCATACATCCGCCGACTGACCGCGAGGGCGTCCGGCACCGACCCGCCGACGAACCGGACGATGGCCGGCGCGGTGGCCATCGCCATGCCGCCGACGCCCATGGTTTCGGTGATCGCGGAGTCACCGATGTCCGGATTGGCGTCGTCGGGGCCGAACCCGGGCAGGTACAGCCCAACCGGGTTGAGCGCCGGCCCGGTGAACCACTCGTCCCCGGTTCCGGACACCCGGATGCCGAAGTCGGTGCCGTTGCGGCACATGGCCGTGACGATGGTGCTGCCCGGCACGCCGGCGGCCGCGTCGCCCATCAGCTTGCCGGCCGGCATCACCAGATTGAGGAAGAAGTGGTCGTTGGTGGACACGAACCGGGCCACCTCGGCCACCTCGGCGGCCGGCCGGCCGGAGGTGATCAGCGCCGGCATCAGCTCCCGCAGCAGCATCAGCGTGCCCGCCCGGTTGCGGTTGTGCCCCTCGTCGCCCATCTGCACCATCTGGCCGATGATCGCGGTGACGTCGATCGGTCCCGTCGCCCGCACTGCGCCGGCCAGGGCCGGCCCGAGCGTGTCGGTCATCCACCGCAGCCGCGTGATCACGTCGGGTCCGTAGGCGCCGTACCGCAGGACCTTGCCCAGACCCTCGTTGAGCGAGCAGAACGCCCGGGCTCCGGTCGCCCGGTCGGCCAGTTCGAGCAGCCACATCGACGGTGAGATGACGCCGGCCATCGGCCCGACCGCCTGCCGGTCGTGGCAGGGGGTCAGCGCGATGACGTCGCCGCCGGCCAGTTTCGCCTCGGCGTCGGCCGGGTCGGCGGCCACTCCCTCGAAGATCATGGCGCCGACCAGGGCCCCGCGCAGTGGCCCGGACGCCCGGTCGAAGGTGATCGGCGGCCCGGCGTGGCAGAACTCGCCCGGCCCCAGGCCCAGCGCCTCCCCGGCCGGC
>DATDBV010000315.1:0-16587 GCA_036524715.1 Nakamurella sp.
CCACCCAACGGAGCCAGGCGTGGTCGGACATACGCGCGATGCCGAAGATCGCGCCGATGGGCAGCGCGATGACCACGCTCAGGGCCGCTGCCGCCAGCGTGGCCCACAGGCCGGGCAGCAGGTAGGTCGTCCACATCTGGACCTCGAGAAACGGCAACCACTTCTCGGCGGTCAACTGATTCTTGTCGATCAGGACCGTGATGATCCACCAGACAATGGCAGCGAGCAGGACGCCGAAGATGACGCTGGTGATCAGGTTGAATCGGCGGGCCCGTGGGCCCGGAATGTCGTACAGGACCGTCGCGCTATCACTCATGCCGCTGCCGCCGCCTTCCCGGGGCGCCTCGCAGGCTCGGTCGCCCCGACAGCGGCGCCGGCCTGAGAGCGTCGACTGTTCGCTCGGCAAGCCTCGCTCATTGCCGACACCCCCCGAACCGTGCGGGCTCGGTACCGGCGATTCACTCGCTGGGGCCGCCCTCTCATCGCTTCACCTGATATTTCCTGGCGAACGCGCCGAAGATCAGGCCCGTCGGCAGGGTCAGCAGAATGAACCCGGCCGCGATCACCAGGAACACCTCGGTGGGTTTGTCCGACTCGTTCTCCTGGAGCGTCACCATCAGGGCGGCCGCCTCGGCCACACCGATGGCCGAGGCCACCGTGGTGTTCTTGGTCAACGCGATCAGGACCGAGCCCAGCGGCGCGATCACGGCCCGGATGGCCTGCGGCAGCACCACGATGCCGAGCACCTGGGTGAACCTCATGCCGATCGCCCGGGCCGCCTCGGCCTGGCCGGGGGGCACCGTGTTGATGCCGGACCGGATCGCCTCGCACACGAACGTGGAGGTGTAGATGATGAAGCCGAGCACCGCCAGCCGGAAGTTCTGCGAATTCAGGAATGCCTGGGGGTTGACGCCGGCCTCGCGGACCGCCAGCCGCAGCCCGAGCTGATTCGCGACCACCTGGGCCATCATGATGATGATCAGGGTGAGCGGGATGTTCCGGATGATGTTGACGAACCCGCCGGCGAACGACCGCATCAGCGGCACCGGGCTGACCCGCATCGCCGCGAGGATCACACCGACGATGAACGAGCCGATCGCCGACCAGAACGTCAGCTGCACGGTCATCCAGAAGGCACCGAGGATGTCGTACCTCGGGTCGGTCAAGAAGCTGAAATCCACGCTCACCCCTCATCGCCACGGACGGGCACTACACGGCGCGAGACGGACGGCCCCCGGGAATCCCAGGGGCCGTCCGCGGTCGAATCAGCTGCTCGGGGTCGGCGGGGCCGGGATGGTGAATCCGGACGGCCCTACGGTGTCCTCCAGCGCCTGCCGCCAGCTGCCGTCGGCGATCATCGAGGCGATCGCCGCGTTGATTGCGGCGGTGCCCGCGGTGTCACCCTTCTTCAGACCGATCCCGTAGTTCTCGGTGGAGAATCCCTTGCCGACGAGCTTCAACTGGCTGGGATCCTGTGCGGCGTAACCGGCGAGGATCACGTTGTCCGTGGTCACCGCATCGACGGCGCCCGACTTCAATGCCTCCACGCATTCGGTGTACGTTCCGTACTCCTGCAGGGCGACATCGGCGGCGTAGGTGTCCTTCACCTTCTGCGCCGACGTGGACCCCGTGACCGAGCACAGGATCTTGCCGGCCATCGATTCCGGACCGGTGATGTCGGTGTTGTCGGCCCTGACCAGCAGGTCCTGGGCGGCGATGAAGTACGGCCCGGCGAAGTTGACCTTCTCCTTGCGCGTGTCGGTGATCGAGTAGGAGGCGACGATGTAGTCGACCTCACCTCGCTCGATCAGGCCCTCCCGCTCCGCGGACTTGGCCTCCTTGAACTCGATGCTGTCGGCCGGCACGCCGAGCTGGTCGGCGACATATTTGGCCACCTCGATGTCGAACCCACTGAAGGTTCCGTCGGGGTTCTTGAAGCCGATGCCCGGCTGGTCGAACTTGATCCCGACGATCAGCTTGCCGCCATCGGCGTTGGTCAGCACCTGCGAGTCGCCGACCGCACCCGCGACCGCGCTGCTGACCGCGCCGGCGACCGAACTCTTGGCACTGTCGACCGCCGAACCGGCGGCGCTGGCCACGCTCTGCCCGGCGCTGGCCACACTCGAGGCGGCGCTGGCGATCGAACTCGCCGGGGTCTGCGGAGTCGAACTGCTGCAGCCGGTGACGACGAGAGCCAGCGCGGCCGCGCCGGCGATCGCCGATCCGATTCTGCGGAGTTTCATCAGGTGCTTCCTTCCGATGATTCGCGGCACGGGTCCGTCCCGTGCCGTGGTGCTCCAGCCGGGTCAGTGGGTCAGGATCTTGCTCAGGAAGTCCCTGGCCCGGTTCGACTTGGCGTTGGTGAAGAACTGCTCAGGAGGAGCGTCCTCGACGATCTCTCCGTCGGCCATGAACAGCACCCGGTCGCCGGCCTTGCGGGCGAACCCCATCTCGTGGGTGACCACGACCATGGTCATGCCCTCCTTGGCCAAGGACACCATCACGTCGAGCACCTCGTTGACCATCTCCGGGTCGAGGGCGCTCGTCGGCTCGTCGAACAGCATCACCTTGGGCTTCATGGCCAGCGCCCGCGCGATGGCCACCCGCTGCTGCTGGCCGCCGGACAGCTGCGCGGGCAGCTTGTCCTTCTGCTCCTCGATGCCCACCCGCTGCAGCAAGGAAATCGCCAGCTCCTCTGCCTTGCCCTTGTTCATCTTGCGGACCTTGATCGGCCCGAGGGTGACGTTCTGCAGGATCGTCTTGTGCGCGAACAGGTTGAACGACTGGAACACCATGCCGACGTCGGAGCGCAGCTGGGCGAGTCCCTTTCCCTCCTCGGGCAAGGGGGTGCCGTCGATCGAGATCCGCCCCGAATCGATGGACTCGAGCCGGTTGATCGTGCGGCACAGCGTCGACTTGCCGGAACCGGACGGGCCGATGACGATCACCACCTGGCCGGCCGGGACCTCCAGTTGGATGTTCTTGAGCACGTGCAGCGCTCCGAAGTGCTTGTCGACGTCGCGCATCGAGATCATCGGCTGCCCGGACGTCGACGGTGTGCTGCCAGCGGTCACAAACCCTCCCAATCGGTGGCATCGGACTCACGGGTCGTTCGAGACTGTCACACACCACCGACACATGTGCACCAACCGGTGGAGCAGAAATCGAATCTTTACGCAATCGGTGACGTTCTGCGGTGAACACGTCGTTCCGAGGAACTTCTGACGGTCACCGGGTGGACGAGCGGACAACTACCCTGGTCCGCGTGACCTCCGCAGCAACCGACTCCCGGACCTACCAGGTCCGCACCTTCGGCTGTCAGATGAACGTGCACGACTCCGAGCGGCTGTCCGGGCTGCTCGAGGAGGCCGGCTACCTGGCCGCGGGCGAGGGCGGCCAGGCCGACGTGGTGGTGTTCAACACCTGTGCGGTGCGGGAGAACGCGGACAACAAGCTCTACGGCAATCTCGGCCACCTGGCGTCGGTGAAGGCGCAGCACCCGGGAATGCAGATCGCGGTCGGTGGATGCCTGGCCCAGAAGGACCGCGGGGAGATTGTCCGGCGGGCTCCGTGGGTCGACGTGGTGTTCGGCACCCACAACGTCGGCTCCCTGCCGACGCTGTTGGAGCGGGCCCGGCACAACGCACAGGCGCAGGTGGAGATCCTGGACGCGCTTGAGGTCTTCCCGTCGTCCCTGCCGGCCAAGCGGGACTCGCACTACTCCGGTTGGGTGTCCATCTCGGTCGGCTGCAACAACACCTGCACCTTCTGCATCGTCCCTTCGCTGCGCGGCAGGGAGGCCGACCGGCGGCCCGGTGACGTGCTCGCCGAGGTGCAGATGCTGGTCGACGACGGTGTCCTGGAAGTCACCCTGCTCGGCCAGAACGTCAACTCCTACGGGGTGCAGTTCGGCGACCGGCAGGCATTCGGCAAGCTGCTGCGGGCCTGCGGTGAGATCGACGGACTGGAACGGGTCCGGTTCACCTCACCGCATCCGAAGGACTTCACACCCGACGTCATCGAGGCAATGGCGCAGACCCCGAACGTGTGCCACCAGCTGCACATGCCGCTGCAGTCCGGGTCCGACCGGGTGCTCAAGGCGATGCGCCGCTCCTACCGGTCCGCCCGCTACCTGTCGATCCTGGCCGACGTGCGCGCGGCCATGCCCGATGCGGCCATCACCACCGACATCATCGTCGGCTTCCCCGGCGAGACCGACGACGACTTCGAGCAGACGCTGGACGTGGTCCGCCGGTCCCGGTTCGCCGGGGCGTTCACCTTCCAGTACTCGCCCCGGCCCGGCACCCCGGCGGCGACGCTGCCGGGTCAGATCCCGCCGGTCGTGGTGGCCGAGCGGTTCGGCCGGCTCGCCGACGTCGTCACCGCCTCGACGCTCGCGGAGAACCAGCGGCTGGTCGGCCGCACCGTCGAGCTGCTGGTATCGGCGGGGGAGGGCCGCAAGGACCAGGCCAGCGGGCGATTGACCGGACGCGGCCGGGACGGGCGTCTGGTGCACTTCGCGCCGCGGCCGGCGACCCCCGGCGCCGTCGACGGATCGATCCGCCCCGGTGACGTGCTGTCGGTCGCGGTCACCCGGGCCGCGCCGCACCACCTGGTTGCCGACGACGGGGTGCTGGCCCACCGCCGGACCCGGGCGGGCGACCGCTCGGCGGAGGGCACCGCGCTGCTCACCCCCGGCGTCGGCCTGGGCATGCCGTCGGTGGGCCGCCCGGCGCGGCGGGCCGAACCGGTCGCCGCCTGCCGGTAACCCGGGCTCGCTCGCCGCCCGCTCGCTCGCTCGCTCGCCGCCCGCTCGCCGGCCCGCCCGCGCGAGTTGATCATGGGCCCGTACCCCGGCGAAGTTGATCATGGCGCCGCGCCATCGGGAATTCGGCGTGTCACCGATTTCGTAGGTGTGTCGCCGGCAGCGCGTCATGATCAACTTCGGGGTGGGCGGGGCCGGCACATCTGCGACTGCAACCGCGACCGGTCGGGTCGGGTCGATGGGTGGCGCTTGTTACCGGTCGACGGCGTTCTGCGCCGTCCGCAGCCATTCCTCCCACTGCCTGGCCTGCGACTCGGCCTGCTTGGCCTTGCGTTCATCGCCGGCCGCGCGGGCCTTGGCCGCCTGGGTTTGGAACGACTCGACCCGCGCGCGGAACTGGGCCACCCGCGCCTCGGTCTCCGGGTCGGTCCGCCGCCAGTGCCGGTCCTCGGCAGCCTTGACGCGATCCTCGATCGCCTTCAGCCGCTGGTCCAGTTCGCGGATCCGTTCCCGCGGAACCTTCCCGGCCGCCTCCCAGCGCTCGTGGATCGATCGCATCTTGGCCTTGGCCTGCTCCAGACCGGCCGCCGGATCGATCTTGTCGGCCTCGGCGAGGAGCTTCTCCTTGGTCGCGGCGTTCGTCGCGAACTCGGCGTCCCGCTCGGAGAACACCTGGTTCCGGCGGGAGAAGAACCTCTCCTGCGCCGCCCGGAACCGCGCCCACAGGGCGTCCTCGACGTCACGCGGGGCCCGCCCGGTGGCCTTCCACTCCTCCATCAGCGCCCGGTACTTGGCCGCCGTCTCGCCCCAGTTGCTGGCGTCCGACAATGCCTCCGCGCGCTTGATCAGGTCTTCCTTCGCCTCCCTGGCCGCGCCGCGCTGCTTGTCCAGCTCGGCGAAGTGGGAGCCGCGACGACGGGTGAAGGCGTCACGGGCCTTGGCGAATCGCTTCCACAGGGCGTCGTCGGTCTTGCGGTCGATGCCGCGGATGGTGCGCCACTCGTCGACGATCGCCTTCAGCCGGTCACCGGTGGACTTCCACTGGGTCGACTCGGCCAGCCCCTCCGCCTCCGTGCACAGGTCCTCCTTGGCCTTGATCGCGGCGTTGCGGGCAGCGATCCGGGCGGTGGACGCACCGGCAATGGCGGCGTCGGCGACACCGATGACGATCTCCAGCCGGACCGCTGCATTGTCCAGGTCGCCGATGGCGGGCAGCGATTCGACCTGGTCGCGCAGTGCGATGGCCTGGGCCTTGGTGGCCTTCGGGTCGCCGGTGCCGGAGGCCAGCCGGGCCTCCAACAGCGCGATCTCGGTGTTGAAGTCGTCGAACTTTCGGCCGAAGTGGGTCAGCCCGGCCTCGGTATCCCCGGCCTGCCAGTTCCCGATCGACCGCTCTCCGGCGGCGGTGCGGACGTACACCACGCCGTCCCCGTCGATCCGCCCCCACTGGTGCGGGTCGACGCTCTCCACCACCGGCTCGACCACCGTGGAATGCCCCGGGGCATGGCCGGGCGTGGCCGGCACCGGGCTCGGTCGACCGCCGCCCGGCCGGCCACCCGGCCGGCCTCCGGGCGCACCCGGACGACCGCCGCGAGGGCGCGGGCCGCGCTGACCCGGCGGTCGTTGACCGCCCGGTTGTGCGTGCGTCTGCGCCGGCTGACCGGGTCCCTCCGGTTGACCGGGAGCCGAGGACTCGTCGGGCCGCTCCGTCGCGGTATGCGGGCCATCCGCGGTGGGTGCGGCCGATTCTTCGGTGGTGGTCGACTCCCCGGTCGGTCCGGCCGCTGGTTCGGTAGACGCATCGACTGGCTCGACTGCTGAGGCGGCCGGTTCGGCTGTGTCGGCCGGTTCGACTGGGGCGGCGACCGGTTCGACTACGGCGGCGGCCGGTTCGACTGCGGCGGCGGCCGGTTCGACTGCGGCGGCCGGTTCGGCTGTGTCGGCCAGTTCGACTGCGGCGGCGACCGGTTCGGTTGCCGCATCGAGCGGTTCGACTGTAGCGGCGACCGGGTCGGCTGCTGTGTCGACCGGCTCGGTGGCCGCTTCCACCGGCTCGGTCGACGGCCCGGCCGGACGGACGGCGGGCATCGGCACCGGTTCGGATTCGGGTGTCACCGTGGGAATGGGCACCGGCGGAGTATTCGGTGCCACGGTCGGCAGCCGCGTGGGCGTGGGCGGCCCCGAGTGCGGCGCCGACTCGCCCGCCGAGGTCGCCTGCGCACCCGGCTCGGCGCCCGGGTCCGGGGTGGGCACGGTGGTCGACGGCGGTATCGGTGCGTCCGGGAGATCCGGCAGATCCGGGAGCTCGGGCAGGTCGGGCACCTCGGGTGCCGGCGGGGGCCCTCCGGGATGGGGAGTAGGGATGTCCGGTGAGTCCGGCGGTGTCGGCACGCTCGAGGTGACCTGGGCAGCCTCACCGGTGGGCTCGCCAGCGAGACCCGTTGGCGGCGCTTCGCCGTGAGTGTCGGTGTCGGGGACGGTCGTGACGTCGTCGGGCATCGGAAGAGACCTCCTACCGCTCAAGGGAGCCCGGGGAGGCTCCCGGGCGCCTCGCGGCGCCCCTTCAGCTGCGTCGTCGGCGTGGCCGACATCACGTCCAGTGTGCCCGCTGACCCCATCACGGGCGAGAGCGGGTCCCGCCGGGTCGATCGTTAGCCTGCTGGGGTGAGTGAGCCCGGGCGCGCGAGCCGTCGTGACGAGGTCGCGTCGTGATCGTCGTCGCCGCCGTGTGCCCGGGCGCGCCGTTCCTGGTGCCTGGGGTCGCCGACCGGTTGGCGGCGGAGTCGACCGACCTGCTCTGTGCCGGTGAGCGGGCGGTGTGCCGCCTGGCCGGGGTGGACCGGATCGTCCTGATCGCGGCGGGCCGGGAGCCGGCCGCCCGGGTGTTTCCGCCCGGCACCGAGGTCACGGCGTCGGCGCTGGGCCGCAGGGATGCGGCTCGCCGGTGCCAGCCCGATTTCGCGGTGGGCGGCATTGTCGGGCGCGCCCTGCTGGACCGGGCGTTCCCGAACGGTGTCCCGGCGCCGGTCGTCACGGTGGAGACCGGCGACGACCCGGTGGCGACCAGGCGCGCCATCGACCGGCAGACCGGGCCGGGTCGGCTCGGGGTGCTCGTCGTCGCGGACGGCGCGGCCGCCCACGGCGACCATGCCCCGGGGCGACGCGACGACAGGGCCGGGCCCTTCGACGACGCGCTGGCCGCCGCGCTGGCCGCCGGCGGCCCCGCGGCCCTGCGACGGGCGTGTGCCGACCGCAAACTGGCCCGCCGACTGCTCGCGGTGACCGATCCGCTGTTGGTGCTGGCCGAACTCACGGCCGACGACCCGCCGGCGGCCGCCGACCTGCTCTATCGCGGATCGCCGTACGGGGTCGGTTACTTGGTGGCCTCCTGGCGCTGGAACGAGGCTCGCCGAGCGGATCATGAGCACTCGGGCGGAGTTCTTCGCGGGGCGACCGAGCCTGCGAGGTGCCCCGGAAGGGCGGCGCCATGAGCCGGCTGGTGGTGGTCGCCGGACCCACCGGCACCGGAAAGTCGGAACTGGCCCTGGATCTGGCCGAGCGCCTGGACGGCGAGGTGGTCAACGCCGATTCCATGCAGCTGTACCGGGGGATGGACATCGGCACCGCCAAGCTGACCTGCGCCGAGCGGCGCGGGGTGCCGCACCATCTGCTCGACGTGCTCGACGTCACCCAGACGGCGACCGTCGCGGCCTACCAGCGGGACGCCCGCGCCGTTGTCGAGGACATTCTTGCCCGCGGGCGCACGCCGCTGCTGGTCGGCGGATCCGGGCTCTACATCCGGGCGGTGGTGGACGCCATCGAATTCCCCGCGACCGATCCCGACGTGCGGTCGGCGCTGGAGGACGAACTGGGTCGGGTCGGTGCGGCCGCCCTGGCCGACCGGCTGGCCCGGCTGGATCCCGAGGCCGCGGCGATGATCGGCCCGGCCAACGGCCGCAAGATCGTCCGAGCGCTCGAGGTGATCGAGCTGACCGGGCGCCCGTTCAGCGCGACCATGCCCCGCTACGGCGCTCCCGCCCACGACGCGGTGCAGCTCCTGCTCGATCGGGAGACCGCCGGTCTGGACGACCGGCTCGACCAACGGGTCCGGCGCATGGTCGACCTGGGATTGCTCGACGAGGTCCGCCGGCTCGAGGCCCAAGGTCTGCGCCAGGGGGTGACAGCGTCCCGGGCACTCGGCTACGCCCAGTTCCTGGCCCTGCTCGACGGCACCTGCGGGATGACGGAGGCCATCGCCGCGACCACGCAGGCGACACGCCGCTTCGTCCGACGGCAACGTTCCTGGTTCCGGCGGGACCATCGCATGGTCGATCTGGACGCGGACCGCCCGGATCTGCTGGATCGCGCGCTGGGGGCGGTGGCCGGGGCGTCCGTAAGCTGAAGCGGTGTCTGACCGCCCGGCCGCACCGGCCTTCCTCAAGGGGCACGGGACCGAGAACGACTTCGTCCTGCTGCCCGACCGGGACGACACCATCGACCTGACCGAGAGTCGGGTGCGGGCATTGTGCGACCGGCGCGCGGGAATCGGCGCCGACGGGGTGATCCGCGTCGCATCCTCCGCGG
Source organism: Nakamurella sp. (assembly GCA_036524715.1). GTDB lineage: Bacteria > Actinomycetota > Actinomycetes > Mycobacteriales > Nakamurellaceae > Nakamurella. The sequence goes on from DATDBV010000315.1 coordinate 9,350, forward strand.
CGGGCGACTTCTTCATGGACTACCGGAATGCCGACGGCTCGGTTGCCGAGATGTGCGGCAACGGGGCGCGCTTGTTCGCCCGCTTCCTGGTGGATGCAGGCTGGACCCAGCCGGGCCGGATCCCGTTTCTCACCCGCGGCGGCCATCGCGTCGCCCATGTCCCGACCAGCGGGGACGTGTCCATCGAGATGGGACCGGCGACGCTGGGCGGCCCGTCCCACGCCACGCTGGGCGGCCTCGAAGTCAAGGGTGTCGCCGTCGACGTCGGCAATCCGCACCTGGTCTGCCTGGGTCTGCCCGACCCGGCGGCGCTGGCGGCGTTGGACCTGACCCGGCCGCCGGCCTTCGACCACGAGGTCTTCCCACACGGCGTGAACATCGAGTTCGTCACCGTCATCGGGGCCGATCAGGTCGCGATGCGGGTGTATGAGCGAGGCGTGGGGGAGACCCGGTCCTGCGGCACGGGCACGGTCGCCGTGGCGGCCGCTCACCTCGCCGCGGCCGGCCGGCTGGCGGGGCAGGTCGAGGTGAACGTGCCCGGCGGCCGCGTCGTTGTGGACGTCGCCCCGGGCGCGTCCGTCCTGACCGGGCCGGCGGTGATCGTCGCGCAGGGCCGGGTCGATCCGGGGTTCTGGAATGCCCAACGCTGAGTCGGCGTTGAGGAAAAGGAGCGGAAATCGGCCGTGCGCGCGTGGCAGGCTGGACCGTAAGCACCTGCGAACGACCACCTGACGAACGACAAGAGGACTCCACAACGTGCGAATTCAGCCCGCTCACCGCGACGGTGACGGTGGCGTGCCCATCCTGATCGAGGACGACCTGATCGATCTGGACCAGGAGCCGAACACGCAAGGCGAACGCGATCTGGCCGACCGGGCCGCGCTCCGCCGCGTCGTCGGGCTGTCCACCGAGCTCACCGACATCACCGAGGTCGAGTACCGAAAGCTTCAACTGGAACGGGTGGTGCTGGTCGGCGTCTGGGCCGGCGCGGCGTCCACCGCGGTCGCCGCCGAGGAATCGATGGCCGAGCTGGCCCGGCTCGCCGAGACCGCCGGGTCGGTCGTCCTCGAGGCCGTCATGCAGCGGCGCAGCCATCCCGACAGCGCCACCTACGTCGGCTCGGGCAAGGTCGTCGAGCTGACGGAGATCGTCGAGGCCACCGGCGCCGACACGGTCATCTGTGACGGCGAGCTGACGCCCAGCCAGCTGCGCAACCTGGAGGAGAGGCTCCGGGTCAAGGTCGTGGACCGGACCGCGCTGATCCTGGACATCTTCGCCCAGCACGCTCGATCCCGGGAGGGCAAGGCCCAGGTCGAACTGGCCCAGCTGAACTACCTGGTCCCGCGCCTGCGGGGCTGGGGCAGCGCGTTGTCCCGGCAGCGCGGCGGCCGGGTGGCGGCCGGTGCCGGGATCGGCTCCCGCGGTCCGGGCGAGACGAAGCTGGAGATCGATCGCCGCCGGATCCACAAGCGGATCTCGCAGCTGCGAGCCGATCTGAAGGACATGCGCCGGGTCCGGGACACCAAACGGTCGCAGCGCCGGGCGAACGCGGTCCCGGCGGTGTCGATCGCCGGATACACCAACGCCGGCAAGTCGTCGCTGCTCAACCGGCTCACCAACGCCGGCGTCCTGGTCGAGGATGCACTGTTCGCTACCCTGGATCCGACGACGCGCAGGTCACGGACCACGGACGGACGGATCTACACACTGACCGACACCGTCGGGTTCGTCCGCCACCTGCCGCATCAGCTGGTCGAATCGTTCCGGTCCACCCTGGAGGAGATCGCGGACTCGGACCTGCTGCTGCACGTGGTTGACAGCTCGGACGAGAACCCGGAGGCGCAGGTCACCGCCGTGCGGGAGGTGCTCGGCGAGATCGACGCGCTGGGCGTGCCCGAGATCATCGTGGTGAACAAGATCGACGCGGCCGACGAGATGACCCTGACCCGGCTGCGGCACGCGCTGCCCGGCGCCGTCTTCGTCTCCGCCAGGACCGGTGCCGGCATCGAGGACCTCCGGGAGCGGATTGCGGCGGCGCTGCCCGACCCGGCGGTCGCGGTCAACGTGCTGATGCCCTTCAGCCAGGGTGCGCTGGTGTCTCGGGTACATGCCGAGGGCACGGTGTTGGACGAGGAGCACACGGCGGAAGGTACGCGGCTGCAGGCCCGGGTGTACCCGGATCTGGCCGGTGTGCTGGCCCCGTTCGCGGCTGTCAGCTGACTGAGGCCGGACTGTGGATCGGGCGGTCGGCGGCCCGTCGGCGGCCTTGGCGCGGGTAGCCTGAGCCTGGGGCCGGCAGCGCCCCGACGCTTGCACGGTTTCGGGCAATCGGTGCACGCTGCGGCCGCGAAGTACCGTCGACGCATATCTACCCGCCCGCCCCGGATGATCAACCGGGACGGACCCGCGACGCACAGACGTGAGAACGAGGAGGCACTTGAAATGGGCGGCCTGTCCTGGTGGCACTGGTTGATCATCATTGCAGCTTTCATCCTGCTCTTCGGCGCGAAGCGGCTGCCCGACGCCGCCCGCAGCGTCGGCCGGTCCCTTCGGATCCTCAAGTCCGAGGTCGGCGCCATGCATGACGACGAGCAGGCCAAGCGCGGCACCGCCGAGACCGACGTGACCGCGAACCAGGCCACTCCGACGGCCCAGATCAGCGGCCAGGCGCCGGTAACCGCCGTTCCTCCACCTCCGCCGGTGGTGAGCCCGGTGCCGGTGGAGGAGCGGCGGCCCTGACCGCCGTCGGCCTCAGATCTTTCGCAGCACGGTGACGATCCGTCCCAGAACCACCGCATCGTCCCCGGGAATCGGTTCGTAGGCCGCGTTGTGCGGCAGCAGCCAGATGTGCCCGTCCTTGCGCTTGAACGTCTTGACGGTCGCCTCGCCGTCGATCATCGCGGCCACGATGTCTCCGTTCTCCGCCACCGGCTGCTGGCGCACCACCACCCAGTCGCCGTCGGTGATGGCGGCCTCGATCATCGAGTCACCGACCACCTTCAGCAGGAACAGCGTGCCCTCGCCGACGATTTCCTTGGGTAGCGGGAAGACGTCCTCGATCGCCTGCTCGGCCAGGATCGGACCGCCGGCCGCGATCCGGCCGACCACCGGTACATAGGTCGGGCTGGGCAATGGATGCGTCGCCTCCGTGTCGGGCATCGCCTCATCCAAGGGGCGGATGTCCACCGCGCGCGGCCGGTTCGGGTCGCGTCGCAGCAGGCCGCGCTTCTCCAGCACCTTGAGCTGGTGCGCCACCGAGGAGGGCGACTTGAGCCCGGCCGCGTCGCCGATCTCGCGGACGCTCGGCGGGTAACCCCGGCGTTCCACCGAGTCACGGATCACCTGCAAGATCTTGTGCTGCCGCATGGTGAGCACCCGCCCCGGCTTGGCCGGCGCGTCCGGGAAGTCGACCACCTCGGCTCCCGTGCCCTCCGTTTCGGCCGCCGCGCCGGGATCTGCATCGGATGGGGTCGCCTTCTCGTCGGTCATGGTGCTGCACCCTCCTGAACCTGCGCTGGTCGTGTCAAGGCCAGCTTAGGGATGACCGGGTCACAATTCAAACACCCGTTCGATCAACACGCCGACAGATCTTCCCACTGTCAGACCCCCGGTGTACAACTCGTGCAGACGTTCGATAGAACGTCCGTTCGAGCGCCGCAGGGGTTCGAACGCCAGGCAGATGACAGATCGGACCCCGCTGGTCCGGTGGATCGGTCAGGTGTGGCAATGAGATCGCAGATCCTTGACGACGATGTCGACGAACGCTCGTGGCGACTTCCCGAGGTCGATCCGACCGGGTGGCTGGTCGGTCGACCGGGACCCTCGCCCGTTCGCCGGGCCATCGACCCCGCCGGTCCGGCCGAGGCGGCGGTGCCGGGTCCGGTGCGTCGGCGCCGGCCCCGCCGCACCGAGGCCGCCCGCGTTGCTCGCGAGCGAGACCTGGCTCGGCGCCGTCGGCGACGGCACGGGCGGGCCGACGTGGCGGACCGTCGGGCCGTGGGCGCGGTGTCGGTGGGCGCGGTGTCGGTGGGCGGCGCCGGCCGATCGGTGTCGGCCGTCGGTCGGGTCGTCGAGCCGGGGACCCGAGCGGCTGGGGCGGAGCCGGGCTACCGGATGGGCCGCTGGGGCAGGCTCGCGCTGACTCTGCTGGTGGCGGCCACCCTGGCGCTGGTCGTCGGGCGAGTGGTGGCCGGTTCGATCGCCGGGGTGGCCGAGCCGGAGCTGGTCGATGTCACGGTGCGGCCGGGCGACACGTTGTGGTCGATCGCTTCGTCCGCCTCCCCGGACCGGGATCCGCGTGCGGTCATCGACGACATCCGCGATCTCAACGAGATCTCCGGCGATGTCGTGCGGGTCGGTGAGGTGCTGCGCGTCCCGGTCGTGTCGGGTTGAGTGATCAATATGCCCAGGCGCGGCGACACGCCGGTCGCAGCTTGCGTATCCGTCGGTGCCGATCTACCGTCAACCCCTACATCTGGTACTTACACGGGTGTAAGATATCAACAGGTTGTGCCACCTCGGTCGGATAGTTGTCCACAGAGATGGCCAGTTGCCCACCGACCATGCACAGCCCGATCCACAGAGGCAGTCCATCCACACGAGCGATCCACAGTCCGGGACGCCGTTGGGGACAGAAGGGAGGTCACCGCCGTGCGCTGCCCCTTCTGCCGCCATCCGGATTCCCGGGTCATCGACTCCCGTGAGGTCGACGACGGCCAGGCGATCCGCCGGCGGCGCTCCTGCCCGGAGTGCGGCCGCCGCTTCAGCACGCTGGAGGGCGCCCTGCTGTCGGTGGTCAAGCGCAGCGGGGTCACCGAGCCGTTCAGCCGGGCCAAGGTGATCGCCGGGGTGACCCGGGCCTGCCAGGGCCGGCCGGTCGATCCGGACGCCATCGCCCAGCTCGCCCAGCGGGTTGAGGAGACGGTGCGCGGGTCGGGCCAGGCCGAGATCGCGAGCCAGGACGTCGGGTTGGCCATCCTGGGCCCGTTGCGCGACCTGGACGAGGTGGCCTACCTGCGGTTCGCCTCCGTGTACCGGTCGTTCACCTCGGCCGACGACTTCGCGGCCGAGATCGCCGGCATGCGCGAACGAAACGTCCAGGGCGCCAGCCATGACGAAGCGCCCGATCGATCGCCTCCGGTCGTCCTCAACTGAACCCTGCACGTCCACGCAGGTGCCTCGCCGGAGGGTCGGGTGCCCATCCGAACACGTCCATGCCCAGTTTCGCAGGGTGACAATGCTTCAAGGGGAAGGAAGCACATGACCGAGACCATCGGGGTCCCCGGGTCCGCCAACGGCTCGAACGGGACGCACAAGGCTCGCAAGACCAAGGCCGCGGCGTCGGGCGCGGCCGGGCAGGGCCTGACCCTGCAGCGGCTGTACACGACGGCCGGCGTGCACCCGTACGACGAGGTCAGCTGGCAGCGCCGCGACGTGGTGATGACCAACTGGCGCGACGGCACCGTCAACTTCGAGCAGCGCGGCGTCGAATTCCCCGACTTCTGGTCGGTCAACGCGACGAACATCGTGACCAGCAAGTACTTCCGCGGCGCGGTGGGCACCCCGGCTCGCGAGTCGAGTCTGCGGCAGATCATCGACCGGGTGGTGACCAGCTACACCGCCGCCGGGGTCGAGCACGGCTACTTCGCCACCGAGCAGGACGCGCAGATCTTCGAGCACGAGCTGACCTGGATGCTGCTGCACCAGGTGTTCGCGTTCAACTCGCCGGTCTGGTTCAACGTGGGCACCAAGTCCCCGCAACAAGTTTCAGCCTGCCAGCCCTTCGACGCACTGGTCAGCACGCCGGCCGGCCTGGTGCCGATCGGTGCGCTGGTGCGAGACGACGCGGTGGGTACCAAGGTTTATGACGCGCACGGCATCACCACGATTCTGGCCACCAAGCACAATGGCACCAAGGAGGTGCTTCGGATCCGTTCCAAGGCCGGTCACACTCTTGACGTGACCGCTGACCATCTGGTGTGGCGGAGCACCGGCGCAGGCACCGGCGGGTTCGTGTCGGCCGGCGACCTGCGTGTCGGGGACACGCTCGAATGGCACCGGCGTTCGTCGTTCGGTGAGGCGGAGATCCGCCCTCGCGACATTGCCGAGGCCGCGCTCGCGGGTTGGCTCCAGGCCGATGGGTTCGTTGGGCAGTACGAAGGTACGAACCGATCGCTGACCATCGAGGCGATGACGGTGACCGATGCCGAACTCGCATGGGTGACCGAATCTCTCGATGCGGTCTTCCCGGAGGTTCATCGCCATGAGAGTCGCGTGACGACGCTGCGGGATGACCTGGATTGCCGGCGCACCAGGTTGTATGGAAACGTCCTGAATGACTTCGTGTCCCGCTGGGACCTGCGAACTCGCGGCGTCGATCAGGTGGTCCCCGAGCGCCTTTTCACGGCGCCGTTGCCCGTGGTTGCTGCGTACTTACGGAGCCTGTTCCAGGCCGAGGGTTACGTCTCGCCGCGGGAGCGGTCGACGCTGGTCGGCTTGGACATGATCAGTGAACAGCTCGTTCGCGGAGTGCAGGCGCTGCTCAGCCGCTTCGGCATCTTCGCCCGGGTCGGACGCAAAGCCGAGAGGCGGGAGAACCGTTTCGATCTGTGGGGCCTCCGCATCCAGAACGACGGCGACCGGCGGATCTTCGCCGACGAGATCGGCTTCATCGACCCCGTCAAGGCGGACAAGCTCGAGGCCTCCTTCGACCTCACAGGCAGAGGCGCCGGAGCGGTGAAGCGGCTGCAGATCGCCAGCATCACCTCGCGCGGCCGGATGGACGTATACGACATCCAGACCGAGAGCGGCGAGTACCTCTCCGCAGGCGGCCTGCGGGTCCATAACTGTTTCATCCTGTCCGTGGACGACACCATGGACTCGATCCTGAACTGGTACCGGGAGGAGGGGCTGATCTTCAAGGGCGGCTCCGGCGCCGGGTTGAACCTGTCCCGGATCCGGTCGTCCAAGGAACTGCTGTCCTCCGGCGGCACCGCCTCCGGCCCGGTCTCGTTCATGCGCGGCGCCGACGCCTCCGCCGGCACCATCAAGTCCGGTGGGGCCACCCGGCGGGCGGCCAAGATGGTCGTCCTGGACGTCGACCACCCCGACATCGCCGAGTTCGTCGAGACCAAGGCGAAGGAGGAGCACAAGATCCGGGTCCTCCGCGACGCCGGCTTCGACATGGATCTGGGCGGCGACGACATCATCTCCGTCCAGTACCAGAACGCGAACAACTC
>DATDBV010000316.1:0-22133 GCA_036524715.1 Nakamurella sp.
CGTGCGGCCAAGGCGCCGAGCCACGGGTTCACCCTGCCCTGATGGGACGGCACCGGCGCCGCCGGACTCGTCGGGCTGATCATCTCGGCGAAACCGCGCCCGTTTGCCGGGTTAGATGCCGCGTTGATCAGCCCGGCCGGATGGTGTCGTCGCCGCGATGACGGAATGTGAGACTCACTTGGCCAAATCCGTCACGCTGAGTAGGGATCCCAGGTTTCATGAAATCCGCAGCCGAATCGGGTAACACTCAGCCGGTTCTCAGCGATAATGGCAGTGACCCCGGACAGCTGCCGGACCCCCGACCTGGCAGCCGTGCGGGGTCACCTCGTTGTGCCCGGCGGCGACTACGCTCGGCCCGGTGTCCGACGCACCGCTGGCCATCCAGATGCTCCATGACCGGATCCTGATCAAGACGTCCTCGCCCGGGGGCGAGCGCACCACCCGGGCCGGCATCCTCATTCCGGCGACCGCGGAGGTGGCCAAGCGCCTGGTCTGGGGCGAGGTCGCCGGGGTCGGGCAGCACGTGCGGTCGGTCAAGCTCGGTGAACGGGTGCTGTTCAGCCCCGAGGACCAGTACGAGGTCGAGTTCAGCGGCGAGACGTACCTGGTGTTACGCGAACGCGACCTGCAGGCGGTGGCCTCCGAGCGCACCCGCGGCGGGACGGGGCTTTACTTGTAGGTGGTGCCAGCCGCCGGCGCCCGTCGCCCACCACCTGGGGAGTGATCCGCCTTGGACAGCTACGACATGATCGTCATCGGGTCGGGTCCGGCCGGGCAGAAGGCGGCCATCGCCGCGGCCAAGCTCGGTCGCCGGGCGGCCGTCATCGAGCGCAAGGACATGGTCGGCGGCGTCTGCATCAACACCGGCACCATCCCGTCCAAGACACTGCGGGAAGCGGTGCTGTACCTGACCGGCCTGAGCCAGCGTGAGCTGTACGGCCAGTCCTACCGGGTCAAGGAAGACATCACCATCGCGGACCTGACCGCCCGCACCCAGCACGTCATCGGCCGCGAGATCGACGTCATCCGCAACCAGCTGGCCCGCAACCATGTGCACCTGTACGTCGGGACCGCCCGGTTCACCACCCCGCGCACGATCGTGGTCACCAACGAGGCGGGCAACTCGGTCGAGCTGGCGGCCGACAAGATCGTCATCGCGGTCGGCACCAAGCCCGCGCACCCGGTCACGGTCGACTTCGACGGGGAGACGATCGTCGACTCGGACCAGATCCTGGGCATCGCCAAGGTGCCGGGCTCGATGGTGGTCGTCGGGGCCGGCGTCATCGGCATCGAATACGCGTCCATGTTCGCGGCCTTGGGCACCAAGGTGACCATCGTCGAGCGGCGCCCGACCATGCTCGACTTCTGCGACAAGGAGATCATCGAGGCCCTGCAGTACCAGCTGCGCGAGTTGGCGGTAACCTTCCGGTACTCCGAGACCGTCCGCGAGGTGCAGAAGCACCCGGCCGGCACCCTCACCGTCCTGGAATCGGGCAAGAAGATCCCGGCGGATACCGTGCTGTACTCGGCCGGGCGGCAAGGCGTCACCGACGAACTCAACGTCGCCGCGGCCGGGCTGGCCGCCACCAACCGGGGCAAGGTCGAGGTCAACGAGAGCTTCCAGACCGAGGTCGAGCACATCTACGCGGTCGGCGACGTCATCGGCTTCCCGGCGCTGGCCGCCACCGCGATGGAGCAGGGCCGTCGCGCCGCGTACCACGCGTTCAACGAGCCGGTCGGCAACAAGCTCGGCGAGCTGCAGCCGATCGGCATCTACACGATCCCCGAGCTGAGCTACGTCGGCCGCACCGAGGAGGCGCTGACCGGCGCGAACGTGCCGTTCGAGGTGGGCGTCTCGCGGTACAAGGAGCTCGCCCGCGGCGCCATCCTGGGCGACTCCTACGGGATGCTCAAGATCCTGGTGCACGCGGAATCCCGGGAGCTGCTCGGCGTGCACGTCTTCGGCACCAACGCCACCGAACTCGTGCACATCGGGCAGACCGTGATGGGCTGCGGCGGCACCGTCGACTACCTGGTGGACACGGTGTTCAACTATCCGACCCTGGCCGAGTCGTATAAGGTAGCCGCGCTGGATGCGGTGAACAAGATGCGGGCCATCGCCAAGGTCACCCAGACCGGCCCGTACCACCCCCTGCCGGAATAGGCCCGTTCACCCGGCTCGGAGTTCGCTGGCGAGCAGCTCGGCGGGCGAGCGGTCGACCAGGTCGCCGGGGTCCAACCCGAGCAGCCGTTCCAGGTCGGCGGGCGAATGGTCGCGGGTGGTGCACGCACGGTCACCCGGATCGACGAATGTTGAAGGTGCAATGGTTCAGGCCGAGATCGTGTGCCGGACCGTCAATGTAGTTCGCCCACGATTCAGTTCCGGGTTGGATCGGTTCGTTCTGGGTTCCGCGCACGAGGGCGGAATAGGCGTTCAGATAGTCGGTGCGGACCACGTTCGGAGGGTCCACCGCCCGCAGCTCGACGACGGTCTCGGCGAGGATGCCCCGCGCGGACTCCTCGTAGGCCGGCCAGTCCTGCTCGCGGCCGGGGACCAGGTCCAGGTCGGTGCGGCCGGGTATCGGCTGCAGCGCCATGCCGGCGGCGGCGAGTTCGGCGTTCAACCTGGCGTGCGCCGACGTGCAGATCGCGTCCGCGCGGGCGCGGTAGTCCTCTCGACTCGCGATCTCCTGGGCGGCGTATTCGCGGGTCCGCCGCTCCCAGAGTGCGGACGCCTCCGTCGTGCTTCGGCTGTGGGTGTGGCTGGCGTCGTTGTACATGACTGCCGCATCGTCCGGGTAGGTGGTGGACACCCAGCGTTCGAACGGCTCCCACATCTGGCTCGAGAACCCGGTGTCGATATTGAAGTTCCACTGCGCGTCCGTGATCTTCTCGTCCCGGACGCGGAACCGCCAGTTGTTGTCGCGGAACGGGCCCAACCCCATTTCCTCGGATCGGATGCCATGGAAGGTGAAGGGGCACTCGATGACGGTGCCCGCGGCGTCGGAGCCGGTCTGCACACACGCATCGACCATTTCCCGCCAGGCCGTCGCCCGCTCCCACGCGAGCGACCACCGAAGCTCCTCCGGCGATCCGAACGATTCGGTGACCAACGCGTCATCGGCCAGGTAGCTGAAGACGCGATCCACCGCCGGATCCAACTGCTCTCCGGATGCCGTCCGCGCGTCCCGCAACGCGCCGAGGAAATCCTCGGTGGTCCGCACCGCGGTCGTGTCGACCGGTGGCCGGGCCGGTTCGACGGGTTGGTCCGAGGCGAGCCGGTGCGCGGTCGCGTACCACGCGGAGCCGGCGATCACGACGGCGACGATCGCGGCCGCCAGTACTGCGCCGGCGCGCCGGCGATCTGCGGCCTCGCGCCGCAGATCCGTCAACCGCGCGGCCGGATCCACCGGACCGGCCGATTCGTGCGCTCCGTGGGCCGCCCGAGAGGCGCGGATGTCAATGCTCATGGCGCGGCCTCCTCGTCGATCGGTTCGCCCAACCGCTGCGCCAAGGTGGACCTCGCACGCGCCAAGTGCGCCTTGACGGTTCCGTCGGCGCAGCCGAGCACGTTGGCGATCTCGGCGACGGTGTACCCGCAGACGTACCGCAATGCCACGCATTGCAGCTGGCGCCGGGGCAGGCGTCGGACCACGGACCAGAACTCCGCGTCGTCGTCCTCGAGTTCGGTGACCTCGGTCCGGCGGTTCCGCAGGCGCACGGCCGCCCGCGCCTCGACGACCCGCCGGCGCACGAACGAGGTCGAAATGTTGGCACAGACGCGGCGCACCCAACCGGCCGGGGCGTCCAGCAGCGCAACGCCGTCCCATCGCCGATACGCGGCCAGCATCGCTTCCTGCGCGATGTCCTCGGCGTGTGACCGGGAGCCGGTCAGGGCGTGGGCGAGGGCCACCAGCGAGCGGTACTCCCGGGCGTAGAACGCGTCGAAGGATTTCGCGTCCGCCCCAGGAACCAGGGCGTCCTTCTCGAGCGGCCGGCCATCTCCGCCGGCATCGGCTGCCCTCGTTCGGCTCGTCACGTTACCTACTCGCCCGAGTGCCCCCACGGGTTTACCTCGTCCGTGACATTCTCAACGCAGTTTCCGCAGGGAACCAGTGTGGGCTGAGCTTGTCCGAGCTTGCCCGCCCGGTCGGGTGGCGCCCTTGCGGTTGACATCGAGGACGCCTGTGACCGACGTCCCACCGAATTCCGGCTCCGAAATGGAATCAAACCCACCCCACAGGCGTCTGTATAAGTGGCCGGCCCTGGATGCGAAGGTGTTTTCACCGGCAGACGGTGCGCGTCATGCGTGCGGCAGTCGAGCTTGGGCGATGCGGGAGGTTCGATTCCTCCCGGCGGCACCACGATGGCTTCGGGCGATGCGGGCCCGACTGGATGCGAAGCGTGACCTTCGCCGAGCACTGAGTTGCTGTGAGTAGTTGCGTCCGCTATTCGACTGAACTGCTGGACCCGGGCGGGGGATCACCGACGATTCGCCTGTCCCCGGTCCGGGACATCGGCCAACCTGAGTGGATCGCATGTCGCGCGACCTGTCGACGACATCGTCGCCTGCGTGCTGACCAGGGGGGCGAGTGGCATATCCGTCGAAGGGGTGACCTCAGCGGTGGCGTCAGCCCCCGGGACGGTGCCCTCGCGCCGTCACCGGAGAGGCCTGGTCGTGGCCGGGCTGATCACCGCCGCGCTGGTGCTGGCCGGCCTGCTGGCCAACGAGCTCGGTGAGCTGGGCTCGCCCGCGTCCGCCTGGGTGAACAACCTGGCCCAATTGGCCGCGGCCGGACTGGCGAGCGTGGCCGCGGCGGTTCGGGCGCGGCGCCGCTCCCAGGGGGACCGGCGGCGCTGGATCCTGGTCACCCTGGCCTGCGCCTCCTGGACGATCGGGCAGATCTACTGGTGCCACGTCGAGTTTATCCTCGGTCAGGACGTCCCGGAGGTATCGACGGCCGACTTCTTCTTCCTGACCTTCACGGTGCTGATGGTGGTGGCCGTCGCCCCGACCGAAGGGGTGCGCAACGACCGCCTGCGGACCCTGTTGGACGCGTTCATCATCGGGATGTCGCTGTTCACCATCAGCTGGTCGACCTCGATCGACGTGATCACCTCCACGGTGAACGAGGACACCGAACCGCTGGTTCTGCTGATCAACCTCGCCTATCCGTGCGGCGACATCGCCGTGCTGACGATGGCGCTGCTGAGCGTCTCCCGGCGAACCACCCGGCGAACCGGGCTGGTGGCCCTGGCCGTCGGGATGGGGCTGATCGCGGTGTCCGACGGCTTCTACGCCTACCTGGTCGCCGTCGGGTCGTACACCGCCGGTTCGATCGTCGGGCTCGGCTGGATCGCCGGGTTCGGGCTCATCGCGTGTGCGGCACTGGCCGGGACCGACGAGCCGGCGACGGTCGACGGCACGGGGTCGGTCCGCACCGAGCGGAAGGCGCAGGCGCATCGGGTCAGCGCCCTGCCCTACCTACCGCTGCTCATCGCCCTGATCGTGGTGGCGGTGAACCGCCTGAACTCGCTGCCCGACCGGATCAGTGGGCTAGCCCTGATCGCGACGTTCCTCGGTGTGCTCGCCCGCCAGTATCTGACCAACCGGGACAACGCGACGCTGGCCGGCGATCTGGCCCGGCGGGAGAGTGAGCTCCAGCGCCAGGCGTTCCAGGACATCCTGACCGGGCTGCCCAATCGCGCCCTGTTCACCGACCGGGCCGCCCATGCCCTGGAGCAGCACCGCCGAAGCCTGCGCCCGCTCGCGCTGCTGTTCGTGGACCTGGACGACTTCAAGGCGGTCAACGACACCCTCGGACATCCCGTCGGCGACCAACTGGTGATCCGGGTCGCCGAGCGGCTTCGAGGAGCCTTGCGGTCCAGCGACACGGTGGCTCGGTTCGGCGGCGACGAGTTCGCGGTGCTGGCCGAGGGCGAGGACACCAACGGGGTCGGGTTGGGCGCTCGGATCGTGGAGTCGATGCGACCGCCGTTCACCCTGGGTCCGGAACAGCTGTCCGTCGGAGCCAGTATCGGGATCGCCGAGGTGACCGCCGCACAGCCGACGCCGTCGCTGGACGAGCTCTTCTCCCGGGCGGACATCGCGATGTATGCGGCCAAGCGGGCCGGCAAGGGGCAGCTCGCGCTTTACGAATCCTCCATGGTGCTGCCGGAGGCAGCCGACCTGCGCTACCGGCCCTTGCTGATCGAGGCGATCAGGGTGGGTGCCATCGACTGCGTGTTCCAGCCGATCCTGAATCTGGAATCCGGACGGGTGGACTGCGCGGAGGCCCTCGCGCGTTGGCGGGTCGACGGGCAGGACGTCCGACAGGACTACTTCATCCAGCTCACCGGCCGGCTCAAGCTGCTGCCCGCGCTCACCGACCTGATGATCGATCGGGCCTGTGGTCAACTCGCCGACTGGTCACATCGGCTCGGCTGCAGCGATGTCCGGGTCGGCGTCAACGTCCCGCCGGGCCTGATGACCGACCCGGACTTCCCCCGCCGGGTGGCGGCCACGTTGGCCCGACACCGGGTACGAGCCGACCACCTGGTGCTGGAGATCACCGAGGACGCCCTGCTCGGCGACGCCGCGGTGTCCCGCACGTTGGCCGATCAACTTCGCCGGTCCGGGGTACAGCTCTGGCTGGACGATTTCGGCACCGGCTACTCCTCGTTGCTGAGCCTGCGGCGGATCTCGCTGCAGGCCGTCAAGATCGACATCGCGTTCGTCGCGAACATCCACACCGATACGTCGGCCGCCCAGTTCCTGCGAGCGCTGCTCGCGCTGGGTCGGGACCTCGGGCTGAAGGTCATCGCCGAGGGGGTGGAGCTGCCGGCGCAGGCGGCGGTGCTGCGTGAACTGGGGTGCCGGTTCGCGCAGGGCTATCTGTACGCCCGCCCGGCTCCGGCGGCCGAACTGGACCGCCTCCTCATTGCTGTTGATCATGAAGAACACGCCCTCAAACCGACGGTATAAGGGAGTGTTCTTCATGATCAACTCGAAGGTGGGGGATTGCTGTGCCCAGATCACCCGGGTCGCCGGCCCCACATCCGGGCGACCGCGATGGCGTGCCGCCACCGGGCGCGCTCGGCGTCGCGTTGTCCCGCGGACATGGCCGGATGCCATTCGCCCGCCTTGCGCCAGAACCCGCGCAGCACCTGCCGGTCCGACCAGTAGCCCACCGCCAACCCGGCCGCGTAGGCCGCGCCCAGGGCCACCGTCTCGGCCATCATCGGCCGGACGACCGGGATGTCCAGCACATCCGCGATCGTCTGCATCAGCAGGTTGTCGCTGGTCATCCCGCCGTCCACGGACAACGAGCGGGCCGCCACCCCGGCATCGGCATTCATCGCGTCGACCACGTCGTGCGCCTGCCAGGCGGTCGCCTCCAGGACCGCCCGGGCGATGTGCGCCTTCGTGACGAACGACGTCAACCCGACCAGCACGCCCTGTGCGTCGTTGTCCCAGTACGGGGCGAACAGCCCGGAGAACGCCGGCACCAGGTAGCAGCCACCGTTGTCGGGCACCGACCGGGCCAACGTCTCGATCTCGGCGGGGGAGCGGATCAACCCGAGGTTGTCCCGGCACCACTGCACCAGGCCGCCGGCCTGGGCGATCGACCCCTCCAGTGCGTACACCGCAGGCTCGCCCTCGACCTTGTGGGCGACGGTGGTGATCAACCCGTGGGTCGAGCGGACCGCCTCGGTTCCGGTGTTCAGCAGCAGGAAGCTGCCGGTGCCGAACGTGCACTTGGCCTCGCCGGCCTCGAACGCGGTCTGCCCGAACAGCGAAGCCTGTTGGTCGCCGATCAGCGCACCGATCGCGATACCCGCCACAGGATCCACGGTCCGGCCGACAACCCCGATGGTGGGTTGGATCTCGGGCAGGACGGCGCGCGGGATGCCCATCACCGCGAGCAGCTCGTCGTCCCAGTCCAGGGTGTCCAGGTTCATCAGCATGGTGCGACTGGCATTGGTCACGTCGGTGACGTGCAGGCCCGGACCCGCACCGCCGCGACCCGGACCGCCGGACAGGTTCCAGGTGATCCAGCTGTCCATCGTCCCGAACAGCAGGTCGCCGGCCTCGGCGGCGTCCGCGGCGGCCGGGCTCCGATCCAGCATCCAGCGCAGCTTGGCCGCCGAGAAGTAGTTCGCCATCGGCAATCCCGTTCGGGACAGGACGACCGCCGGGTCGATTCGGGAGGCGAAGTCGGCCAGCACGCCGGTGGTCCGGGTGTCCTGCCAGACGATCGCCCGACCCACCGGCGCGCCGGTGTGCCGGTTCCACAGAACCGACGTCTCCCGCTGGTTGGTCACCCCCAGCGCGACGACCTGGTCCGCCGAGACCCCGGCGTCATTCAGCGCCTGCGGCACGATCCGCCGCACGATCGACCAGATCTCGGCCGCGTCGTGCTCCACCCAACCGGGGTGCGGGTAGTGCTGCTGGTGTTCCCGCTGGGCGATCGAGACCATCCGTCCCTGCCGGTCGAACAGCATGCACCGGGTCGATGTCGTGCCCTGGTCCAAGGCGGCGACCAGTCGCTGAGTCATCGATCACGCCCATGGCCGAGTTCGCGGGAGATCGCCCGTCCGGCCCGGGTCACCTGGGTGACCAGCGCCGTTCGCGGCCGCGACCGGTCGTCGCACACCCGCTCGATCGCACCCTCGATCCCGACCACCGCCACCACGTACCCACCCCGGTCGCGGATCGGCGCCGCGATGCCGGCGACCGCCGGGTCGACCTCGCCCACCGAACCGGCCCAGCCGACGTCCCGGATCCCGGCGAGCTCCCGCTGCAGCGCCACCCGATCGGTGATGGTGCGGCCGGTCAGGGCCGGCAGCTCCTGCCGGAGCAGGCTGCGCGCGGCCCCGGGGTAGTACGCCAACAAGACCTTGCCCAATGCGCTGGCGTGCAGCGGCACCACCGAACCGGTCACCAGCACCTGCGTGCCGCCATCGGCGCGGAACACGTGGTGCGCCACCTCCGCCCGGCCCCGGTGAAAGGTGGCCACCCGGGCCGACTCCCCGGTTCGCGCGGCCAGGGTGTCGGTCCAGTTCATTGCCCGGGAGCGCAATTCGTTCGGGTCCAGCTTGTCGCTGCGGCCCAGGTGGAAAAGGTCGCCGGCCACCCGGTACGGCCCGTTGGGCACGTCCTGTTCGACAAACCCCACGTCCTCCAGGGTGCGCAGGATGCCGTGTGCGGTCGGCTTGGCCAGATCGAGCGCGGCGGCGATCTGGGCCAAGGGCAGCGGCTCGTCCTCGTCGGCGAGCAGGCGCAGGATGGCGGCGGCCCGCTCCACCGACTGCACGTTGCCCGGCACCTGGGCAGACTACGCCCGAACCGTCGACTGCGTTCGGCCATGTCGAACGACAGTCATTGTCTGCGCTCCGTCGACCCCGATACGGTCGCGTCCGGATGGGCACAGGGCCATGATGAGAACGACGGCGAGGAGGCGGTGGGATTGCGAATCGTCGCGACCTGCTCGACGCGCTCGCCGTCACGTTCCGTGCCAGCGTGCGGCGATGGTGCCGCCGGCCGCCCGCCGGTCGTCACCTGGCAGCCGACCACCCACCCAGTGAGGACCTGCCGATGACCACGACCGAGTCCAGACCAGCCCGTCGCACCCGCGAGCCCGACCGCAACCTGGCGGTGGAACTGATCCGAGCCACCGAGGCCGCCGCGATGGCTTCCGCCCGATTCCTGGGCCGGGGCGACAAGAATCAGGTCGACGCGGCCGCGGTGGACGCGATGCGGCCGGTGCTGGGCACCGTGGCCATGCGGGGCGTGGTGGTGATCGGCGAGGGCGAGAAGGACGAGGCGCCCATGCTGTTCAACGGCGAGCAGGTCGGTGACGGCACCGGCCCCGAGGTCGACATCGCGGTGGACCCGGTCGACGGCACCACCCTGGTCGCCAAGGCGCTGCCGGACGGTCTGTCCGTCGTCGCCCTGGCCGAGCGCGGCAAGATGTTCGACCCCGGGCCCTGCTTCTACATGCGCAAGACCGTGGTGCCCGGCTCCGCCGCGCACGCGGTCGACCCGGAGGCGCCGGTCGGCGAGATCATTGCCGCGGTGGCCAAGGCATTGGGCCGCCAGGCCGACGATCTCACGGTGGCCGTGCTCGACCGGCCCCGGCACGACGGGTTGGT
Organism: Nakamurella sp.; assembly: GCA_036524715.1. Taxonomy (GTDB): domain Bacteria; phylum Actinomycetota; class Actinomycetes; order Mycobacteriales; family Nakamurellaceae; genus Nakamurella. Next base: position 10,156 of record DATDBV010000316.1, read on the forward strand.
GGCGGCGATCCGAGCGGTCGGCTCCCGCATCAAATTCCTGGGCGACGGTGACGTGGCCGGCGCGATCATGGCCGCTTCCGAGGACACCATCGACACCGGTGTCGACCTGCTGTTCGGCACCGGAGGCACTCCCGAGGGGGTGATCGCCGCGGCCGCCCTGCGCTGTCTGGGTGGCTCGATCTTCGCCCGGCTCGCCCCGCGCAACGACGACGAGCGTCGTGCGGCAGTCGATCAAGGCTACGACCTGGATCGCATCCTGACCACGACGGACCTGTGCGGCGGGGAGGACATCTTCTTCGCCGCCACCGGCGTCACCGACGGCGCCCTGCTCAAGGGGGTCCGCTTCGGCACCGGCCGGATCAGCACATCGTCCCTGTCGATGCGCGCCCGATCCGGCACCATCCGCTTCATCCAGACCTTCCACGATCCCGTCCGCTCGACCCTGGTTCCCCCGCTCACCTGACGGACGGCGCGGGCCGGGAGCGACCACATTCACGCGGGACATACTCAAAGGAGAAGAACGTCCATGACCGTGCAGCCCTCTGCACTGAGCCCACAATCCCGAACCCAGGTCCTGGAGGACTTGGGAAGCAAGCAGTTCGACGTGCTCGTCGTCGGCGCCGGCGTGGTCGGCGCCGGCGCCGCGCTCGACGCGGCCAGCCGAGGCCTCTCGGTGGCCCTGGTCGAGGCCCGCGACCTGGCCGCCGGCACCTCCAGTCGCTCGTCCAAGCTCGTCCACGGCGGGCTGCGCTACCTCAAGCAGCTCAACTTCTCGCTGGTGTTCGAGGCCCTGCGGGAACGGTCGCTGATCCTCAAGACGCTGTGCCCGCATCTGGCCCGGCCGGTGGAGTTCATCTACCCGTTGGAGCGCAAGGGAATCGACCGCGGCTACGTCGGTCTCGGAGTTGGCGTGTACGACGTGCTGGGTGCGGGCAAGGGCGTGCCCTCGCACCACAAGCACCTGAGCAAGCGCAAGACGCTGGAGATGTTCCCGGACGGGAAGAAGGGGCACATCCAGGGCGCGATCAAGTTCTACGAGGGTCAGCTGGACGACGCGCGGCACACCATGATGCTCGCCCGGACCGCCGCCGCCTATGGCGCCCACGTCGCCACCAGCGCTCGGGTGGTCGATCTGATCCGCAGCGGTGACCGGGTGGTCGGCGCGACGGTGCGCGATCTGGAGTCCGGGCGGGAGATCCAGGTCAAGGCGCGGACCGTGGTGAATGCCACCGGCGTGTGGACGGACGAGATCCAGGAGATGGTCGGCGGCAAGGGCAGTTTCCGGGTGCAGGCGTCCAAGGGCGTGCACATCGTGGTGCCCCGGGACCGGATCAGGTCCGAGACCGGGCTGATCACCGAGACTGAGAAGAGCCTGCTGTTCATCATCCCGTGCCCGTGGAGCGAGGACTTCTGGGTCATCGGCACCACGGACACGCCCTGGGACCTGGACCTGGCGCACCCGGCGGCCAGCCGCTCGGACATCGACTACATCCTCGATCACGCCAATACGCTGCTCGAGAAGCCGCTCACCCGTGACGATGTCGTCGGTGTGTACGCCGGGCTGCGGCCGCTGCTGGCCGGCGAGTCGGATCAGACCAGCAAGCTGTCCCGCGAGCACGCCTGCGTCTCGCCGGTGCCCGGTCTGGTGATCGTGGCCGGCGGGAAGTACACGACGTACCGGGTGATGGCCAAGGACGCGGTGGACGAGGCGGCCAAGCAGCTGCCCGGCAAGGTCGAGAAGTCCTGCACCGAAAGGGTCCCGCTGGTCGGAGCGGACGGCTATCAGGCACTGTGGAACACCCGGGCCCGCGTCGCCGAGCGGACCGGCCTGGATCTGGCCCGGGTGGAGCACCTGCTGGGCCGGTACGGCAGCGCGATCAGTGACCTGATCGACCTGATCGACGGGGATCAGACGTTGTCGGAGCCCCTGGCGACAGCCCCGACGTACCTGAAAGCCGAGGCGGTGTACGCGGTATCGCACGAGGGTGCGCTGCACCTGGACGACATCCTGGCCCGGCGCACCAGGGTCTCCATCGACACCTGGGATCGCGGCGACGCGGCCGCCCAAGAGGTGGCCGACCTGGTCGCGCCGCTGCTCGGGTGGGAAGCCGCGACGATCAAGCACGAGGTCGACTACTACCGCACCCGGGTGGCCGCCGAGCGCGAGTCCCAGGAACAGCTCGACGATCTCACGGCGGACGCGGCTCGGCTGGGGGCGCCGGACGTGCGGGCCGGGGCCGGCTGAGAGGGGAGGCGTCTGAGAGGGGAGGCGTCGCAGCGAAAACAATCCGTCACATTGTGGTCACAGCCGAGAAGTTCTGATGCTGCACAGCCCCCGCGGGCGTAAGTTTCCAAGCGATCGCTTGGTGATCAAGTTCTGTCCCGACCCCGCAGTCGCTGCGGTGGTGGAACCGTAGGCAAGGAGGCCTCATTGGACATCTCCAACGGAGACATCTTCATCTCCGAAGTCACCGGAACGGCAATGCTGTTGCTGCTCGGCTGTGGCGTCGTCGCCACCGCCATCCTGAAGGGCAGCAAAGGTGAGGGCGGCGGCTGGCTCCTCATCAACTTCGGGTGGGGTCTGGCCGTTTTCGCCGGGGTCTACGTCGCTTTCCGGAGCGGCGCCCACCTGAACCCGGCGGTGACGCTGGCTTTGGCGATCACCGGCGGTATCGAATGGTCCCAGCTGCCGATCTACTGGGGCTCGGAACTCCTGGGCGCTTTCATCGGTGCGGTCCTCGCCTGGGTGGCGTTCAAGCAGCACTTCGACGCCGAGGAGGACGCGGGCAAGAAGCTGGCCGTGTTCTCCACCGGCCCGGCGATCCGCAACTACGGCTGGAACACCATCACCGAGATCATCGGCACCTTCGTGCTGGTGTTCGTCATCCTGATCTCCGGCCCGGCGAATACGGCCGCGTCGGCTGCCGGAACCCCGTCAGGGCTCGGCCCGCTGTTCGTCGCCCTGCTCGTCGTGGGCATCGGTGCCTCGCTCGGTGGCCCGACCGGGTACGCCATCAACCCGGCCCGTGATCTCGGTCCCCGCATCGCGCACGCGATCCTGCCGATCAAGGGCAAGGGTTCCTCCGATTGGGCCTACTCCTGGGTGCCGATCGTCGGCCCGCTGATCGGCGGCGCACTGGGCGCTTGGGCTTTCCAGGCGCTGGGCGGTTCCGGGATGTTCCCCGGCGTCGTCTGAATCGCCGGCGCAATCGTGATCGGCGGGGCATCGGAGCGCGAGTTCCACCAAGGGTCGGCTTCGGTGCCCCGACCGTGCGCAACCAAGTGGTCATTCACCAAAGGCTTCAGTGCTGAAGCAGCGAAAGGGATGTAACAACGCATGAGTGAGAAGTACGTCGCAGCCATCGATCAGGGCACCACCTCCACCCGGTGCATGATCTTCAACCGGGCCGGCCGGGTCGTCGATGTCGCCCAGCGCGAGCATGAGCAGATCTTCCCCAAGGCCGGGTGGGTCGAGCACAACCCCAAGGAGATCTGGGAGAACACCCGCCTCGTCGCCGCCGACGCGCTGGCCACGGCAGATCTGAACGAGGGTGACATCGCCGCGGTCGGCATCACCAACCAGCGCGAGACAGCGGTGGTCTGGGATCGCACCACCGGCGAACCGGTCTACAACGCAATCGTCTGGCAGGACACCCGCACCGACGCCATCTGTCAGCAGCTCGGCGCGCTGGGTGGTGGCGCCGATCGGTACAAGGACAAGGTCGGCCTGCCCCTGGCCACCTACTTCTCCGGACCCAAGGTCCGGTGGATCCTGGACAACGTCGACGGCGCCCGGGAGCGGGCCGAGGCCGGCGACCTGGTGTTCGGCAACATGGACACCTGGACGCTGTGGAACATGACCGGCGGCCCGACCGGCGGGTTGCACGTGACGGACCCGACGAACGCCTCCCGCACCCTGCTGATGGACCTGGACACGCTGTCCTGGGACGCGAAGATCGCCGAGGAGATGGGCATCCCGCTGTCCATGCTGCCGGAGATCCGCTCGTCCTCCGAGGTGTACGGGCAGGGCCGGGAGAAGGGCTCGTTCGCCGGGGTGCCGATCTCGGGGATCCTGGGCGACCAGCAGGCCGCCACGTTCGGACAGGCCTGCCTGTCCCCGGGCGAGGCCAAGAACACCTACGGCACCGGCAATTTCATGCTGCTGAACACCGGAACCCAGCAGGTGCCGTCCAAGAACGGACTGCTCACCACTGTCTGCTACAAGATCGGTGAACAGGCCACCGTCTACGCGCTGGAGGGCTCGATCGCGATCTCCGGATCGCTCGTCCAGTGGCTCCGGGACAACCTGGGCCTGATCAGCGCGGCTCCGGAGATCGAAACCCTGGCCGCGACGGTCGATGACAACGGAGGGGCGTACTTCGTTCCCGCGTTCTCCGGGCTGTTCGCCCCCCACTGGCGCTCGGACGCGCGCGGCGCGATCGTCGGCCTCACCCGGTACGTCAACAAGGGCCACATCGCGCGAGCCGTGCTGGAGGCCACGGCGTTCCAGACCAGGGAGGTGCTGGACGCGATGAACGCGGACTCCGGCGTGGACCTCACCGCGCTCAAGGTCGACGGCGGCATGGTCGCCAACGAGACGCTCATGCAGTTCCAGGCCGACATCCTCGGCGTCCCAGTGATCCGGCCGGTGGTGGCCGAGACCACCGCGCTCGGCGCCGCCTACGCCGCCGGCCTGGCCGTCGGCTTCTGGGACTCCGAGGACGACATCCGCAACAACTGGGCGGAGGACAAGCGCTGGAATCCGCAGATGGATCCCAAGGAGCGGGACCGGCTGTACCGGCAGTGGAAGAAGGCGGTCACCAAGACCCTGGACTGGGTGGACGAGGACGTCGAAGCCTGATCTCGATCGTCCGTGGCCGCCCGACCCCTCACGGGCGGCTGCCCGCAACGGCGCGTCTGTCCGACAAGGGCAGGCGCGCCGTTGCGTCCGGCGGGTCGTCGTCGACGCGCGCCCATGGTGCCGGTGGGCCTCGCCACCTTCTTCGCTCCGGTCAGATCAGTCAGATGTAGATCGCCGGGTCGTCGAAGTACGCCGCATCCACCGCCGACCCGGGTAGCGGTCGGATCCTGGCGGGGATGCCGACCGCGAGGTGGTCGGTGGGTACGTCGGTGATCACCACGGCGTTGGCGCCGACCTGGGCGCCGGAGCCGATCGTCACCGGTCCGAGGATCTTCGCGCCGGCGCCGACGGTGACGTTGTCGCCCAGTGTCGGGTGGCGTTTGCCCTGCCGCATCGACCGGCCGCCGAGCGTGACGCCGTGAAAGAGCAGGACGTCGTCGCCCACCTCGGCCGTTTCACCGACCACCACACCCATCCCGTGATCGATGAACAGCCGCCGGCCCAATTGGGCGCCGGGGTGGATCTCGATCCCGGTGAGGAACCGAACCGCCTGCGAGAGCAGGCGGGCCGGCAACCGGAGTGCCGGATTTCGCCACATCCGGTGCGCGACCCGGTGAAACCACACCGCGTGCAGACCCGGGTAGCCAAGTGCGATCTCGAAGAGCGACCGCGCTGACGGGTCCCGGTCGTGGGCAGCCTGGAGATCCTCGCGGAACACGGTGAGCGCGTCGCGAAATCCGGCCATCAGTCCATCAGATCTGAGTAGAGCACCGAGGTGAGGTACCGCTCGCCGAAGGACGGCACGATTGCGACGATCAGCTTTCCGGCGTTCTCCGGGCGCTTGGCGACCTGGATCGCCGCGTGGATCGCGGCGCCGGACGAGATGCCGACCAGGAGTCCCTCCTGGGTGGCCGCGTCGCGGGCCACGGCCACCGAGGTCTCGGCGTCGACGTCGATGATCTCGTCGTAGATGGTGCGGTCGAGGATCTCGGGGACGAAGTTGGCTCCGATGCCCTGGATCTTGTGCGGGCCGGGCGCGCCGCCATTGAGGATCGCCGATTCGGCAGGCTCGACCCCGATGATCTGCACTCCGGGCTTGCGCTCCTTGAGGACCTGCCCGACACCGGTGATCGTCCCCCCGGTGCCGATGCCGGCAACGACGATGTCGACGGTCCCATCGGTGTCGTCCCAGATCTCCACGGCCGTGGTGGTGCGGTGGATCTCGGGGTTGGCCGGGTTGGCGAACTGCCGGGCCAGGATGGAGCCGGGCCGTTCCTTCGCGATGTCCTGGGCCTTGTCCACCGCGCCCTTCATGCCCAGCGGGCCGGGGGTCAGGATCAGCTCGGCACCGTAGGCGCGGAGCAGGGCGCGTCGCTCCTTGGACATGGTTTCGGGCATCGTGAGCACGACCTTGTAGCCGCGGGCGGCGCCGACGAAGGCGAGCGCGATCCCGGTGTTACCGCTGGTCGCCTCGACGATCGTGCCGCCGGGCGGCAGTTCCCCGGACCGCTCGGCGGCGTCGATGATGGAGACGCCGATCCGATCCTTGACCGAGCTGGCCGGGTTGTAGAACTCGAGCTTGACCACGATGGTCGCGTTCAGGCCCGCCGTCAGCCGGTTCAGCCGCACCAGGGGCGTGTTGCCGATCAGCTTCGTGACGTCGTCGTAGATCTTCACCATGAGTCCTCCTGCGCCGCGTCGGCGTGTGGGTGAAATCGCTGTGGGCCGGTACTGGTCCTGATCAACCTACGTCGGACCAGCCAGTGCGGTGGCTTTGGCCAGGACGGCGTCCAGCATCGCCAGGGTCAGCCGGCCGGTGAAGGTGTTCTGCTGGCTGACGTGGTAGCAGCCGAGCAGGACCAACCGCCGCCCGTCCGGATGGTCGATGGCGATCTCCCGGCCGTGGCCGAAGGCCGGCCGGGGCCGCGGGAGGTGCCAACCGTCGCCCTCCAGCACCCGGAGCAGCGCCGTCCAGCCGATCGCGCCCAGGGTGATCACCACCCGCACGGTGGGCGCGAGCAGTTCCAGCTCGCGTCGCAGGTAGGCCGAGCAGGTGCGGATCTCGTCCGGGGTGGGCTTGTTGGCCGGTGGGGCGCAGTGCACCGGCGCGGTGATCCGCACGTCCGTCAGCGTCAAGCCGTCCCCGATGTGGGTGGCGGCGGGCTGGGACGCGAGCCCGGCGCGGAACAGGGCGGCGTAGAGCACGTCACCGCTGCGGTCGCCGGTGAACATCCGCCCGGTCCGGTTGGCCCCGTGCGCCGCCGGGGCCAGGCCGACGACGAGCAGCCGGGCGTTCGCCGGACCGAAGCCGGGAACGGCTCTGCCCCAATACGTCTCGTCGCGGAAGGCGGCGCGTTTGACCCGCGCGACCTCCTCCCGCCAGGCGACCAGCCGTGGGCACGTCCGGCAGCCGGCGATCTGCCGGTCCAGGTCGGCGAGGGTCTGGACCCCGGCAATCCGCACCGGCCGATGGTAACGGTCGACCGGTGCGGACGAGCCGTGCCTTGTCTACCGGATGGTGGCCGGCGCCGCGTCGGCCAACGAGGCGGAGACCGGGATCATCCGGGTCAGCTGCGTGACGTGCCGCGGTTCCAGCTCGTCCAGCGTGGACACGCCGAGCAGGGCCATGGTGCGCTCGATCTCGGCGCGCAGGATGGCGATGGTCTTGTCGACACCCTGCCGGCCGCCGGCCATCAGCCCGTACAGGTAGGCGCGGCCGATCAGGGTGAACTTGGCGCCCAGGGCGACCGCGGCGACGATGTCGGCGCCGTTCATGATGCCGGTGTCGATCATCACCGTGGCGTCCCGGCCGACCTCGCGGACGACCTGGGGCAGCAGGTGGAACGGCACCGGGGCCCGGTCGAGCTGGCGGCCGCCGTGGTTGGACAGCACGATCCCGTCGACGCCGCGGTCGATGAGCCGCACCGCATCGGGGACGTTCTGCACACCCTTGACGACGAGCTTGCCCGGCCACATCTCCCGGATGATCGCCAGATCGTCGTACGAGATGGTCGGGTCCATCGCGGAGTTGAGCAGGTCGCCGACGGTGCCGCCGGTGGTCGAGAGCGAGGCGAACTCGAGCGTGGGCGTGGTCAGGAAGTCGAACCACCACCAGGGGCGGGGGAGCGCGTTGACGATCGTGCCGGCGGTCAACTGCGGCGGGATGGAGAAACCGTTGCGCTTGTCGCGCAGCCGGGCGCCGGCCACCGGGGTGTCGACCGTGAACATCAGGGTGTCGAAGCCGGCCTTGGCGGCGCGTTCGACAAGCCCGTAGGAGATCTCCCGCTGGCGCATCACGTAGAGCTGGAACCAGTTGCGCCCGTTGGGGTTGGCCGCCTTGACGTGCTCGATCGAGGTGGTGCCCAGGGTGGACAGGGTGAAGGGAATGCCGGCCGCCCCGGCGGCCGACGCGCCGGCGATCTCGCCCTCGGTCTGCATGAGGCGGGTGAAGCCGGTGGGCGCGATCCCGAACGGCAGGGCGCTGGTGTCGCCCAGGACGGTCGTGGAGGCGTTGACCTGCGGTGCGGGACGCAGGATGTCGGGGTGGAACTCGACGTCCTCGAAGGCCTGGCGGGCGCGGCGCAGCGATAGTTCACCCTCGGCCGCGCCGTCGGTGTAGTCGAACGCGGCGGCCGGGGTGCGCCGCTTGGCGATCCGCCGCAGGTCGTCGATCGTCAGTGCCGTGTCGAGCCGGCGCTTGCGCCCGTTGAACTCCGGCTTCTTGAACCGGATGAGCTCCAACATCTCGGCGGCCTTGGGCATCTGTCGCTTGACCATTGCTCTCCTTTGAGGTGGGCGGTAGTGGTCCACATATGGTCCGACCATATGTGGTCAGACCACAGAGAGTAGAGGCAAACCGGTGCGTGGTCAATGGTGACTTTCGGGTACCCGCCCGCAGATGCGGAGGACCCAGGGGGCAGCAACGCACTCGGCCCGGACCAGTGGTGCCGGTCCGGGCCGAGTACGTGCTCATCTCGCCTGAGCGGGGCGAGGATCAGGTCAGAAGGCGCTCTCGTCGACCTGCATCAGCGACAGGTCGGCGCTCTCGATGATCGCGCGGCGGGCGGTCAGTTCGGGCAGCATGTTGCGCGTGAACCAGCGGGCGACCGCCAACTTGCCGGCGTAGAAGTTCTTGTCCTTCGGCGAGGGGTCGGCGTCCAGGGCCGCCTGCGCGACCAGGGCCTGGCGCAGCAGCAAGTACCCGATCAGCATGTCGCCGACGCTCATCAGCAGCGCGACGGCGTGCTCGCCGACCTTGTACACCGACTCCGGCTCCTGCGCCGCCGCCATGGCGTAGCCGACCAGGCTGGCGATCATCGCCTGCACGTCGCCCAGCGCGGTGCCGAGCAGCGCCAACTCCTCCTTGTGCCGGCCGTCCCGGGTCTCGGACAGGCTGGTCTTGACGAAGGTGGCGATCTCCGCGGCCACGGTGCCCAGCGCAGACCCGTTGTCCCGGACGATCTTGCGGAAGAAGAAGTCCTGGGCCTGGATGGCGGTGGTGCCCTCGTACAGGGTGTCGATCTTGGCGTCCCGGATGTACTGCTCGATCGGGTAATCCTGGGTGTAGCCGGATCCGCCGAACACCTGGAGCGCCAGGGCCAGGTTCTCGTAGGCGCGCTCCGAGCCGACGCCCTTGACGATCGGCAGCAGCAGGTCGTTGACGTGCTTGGCCAGCGTGAGGTCAGCCCCGCTCAGTTCGCCACTGGCGATCTTGTCTTGCCAGGACGCGGTGTACAGATAGACCGCCCGCAGCCCCTCCGCGTAGGCCTTCTGCCGCATCAGGATCCGGCGGAGGTCCGGGTGGTGGATGATCGTCACCCGCGGCGCGGTCTTGTCGGTGGCCCGGGTCAGGTCGGCGCTCTGCACCCGTTGCTTGGCGTACTCCAACGCGTTCAGGTAGCCGGTGGACAGGGTGGCGATCGCCTTGGTGCCCACCATCATCCGGGCGTACTCGATCACCTGGAACATCTGGGCGATGCCGTCGTGCTTGTCCCCCAACAGGTATCCGACTGCCGGCGTGCCGTGGATGCCGAAGGACAGCTCGCAGGTCGTCGAGACCTTCAGCCCCATCTTGTGCTCCACGTTGGTCACGAACGCGCCGTTGCGCTCGCCGATCTCACCGGTCGCCGGGTCGAAGTGGAACTTCGGAACGATGAACAGGCTCAGACCCTTGGTGCCGGGCCGGTTCTCGATGCCCTCGCCCTCGGGTCGGGCCAGCACCAGATGGATGATGTTCTCGGTGAGGTCGTGCTCGGCCGACGTGATGAACCGCTTGACGCCCTCGATGTGCCAGCTGCCGTCGGGCTGGCGGATCGCCTTGGTCCGACCGGCGCCGACATCGCTGCCGGCGTCCGGCTCGGTGAGCACCATGGTCGAGCCCCACTGTCTGTCGATCATGGTCTGCGCCATCTGCTGCTGCAGCGGGGTGCCGTTGCGGTGGACCACGGCGCCGAAGTTCGGGCCGCCCGAATACATGAACAGCGCGGGATTGGCACCCAGGACGAGTTCGGCGGCGGCCCACCGCATGCTCGGCGATGCGCCGTACCCGCCGAGATCGGTCGGCAGTTCCAGCCGGTACCACTCGCCGTCGCGGATCGCCCGGTAGGACTTCTTGAACGACTCGGGCAGGGTCACGCCGAAGGTGGCCGGGTCGTACACCGGCGGGTTGCGGTCCGCGTCGACGAACGAGGCGGCAACCGGGCCGCTGGCCACCTGCTCGAACTCGTGCAGCACGTTGCGGGCGGTGTCGGCGTCCATCTCGGCGAACGGGCCCTTACCCATCCGCTCGCCGGCCCCCAGCACTTCGAACAGGTTGAACTCGAGATCTCGAACATTGGAGCGGTAGTGACTCATGGGGAACTCCTTGTGCAACGAGTCGCGTGGCCGGCGGGTCGGGACCTGCTGTGGGGGCCGCGGACGCGCCCCCCGGTTTGTTAACCCAGGTTATTACTGGCCAGTAACTTTCGCAAGGAAGAAGCATGAAGGGCCCGTGTTGATCCGGACGGGCCGGCCGGCGGTTGGTCGTGCGCGATGGTGCCGGCGTCCGTGAGATGTTGGCGATGTTGGCGATGTTGGCGCATACAGTCCCCACTGGAGATCCATGTCCGTGACCCAGATCGATCTCGTTGACGACGCGCTCGCCGAGGCGATGCGGCTGTCCGGTGCGAAGAGCGAGCCAACCCACCGCTACACCCGTTGCGGCACCGCCGACTGCCCTGTCACGCCCATCCGCCCCAGCCACACGGCCCGTACTGGCAATGGACCGCCAAGATCGACGGCAAGCCGGTCACCCGCCGACTCACTAACGCCGAGGCACGCCCCGACCAACAATGGATTGACAACGCTGCCAGCTCCGCGTCCTGATCGAGCAGATGCGTGACGTGTCAGCCAAGGCCACCAGATTGATCATGCAAGACGACCAGAGCACCCAAGCCAAGCCTAACGCAAATGTCCATTAGGTATGCTGGTCCGCCGCGGGCCGTCGACCTGCGCGGGCCTTCTTGGATGACAAAGGTTGCCGGAACCTCGGGAGAAGTCACCGTCCCCGCGCCGACATCCACACCAGCAGCTCAAGAAGGCTGCGTGTGTGGATCTCGCCGGCCAGGCCGGCGGGCAGCACACGCGATCCGGCCGGTCCCGACGCGGCCCCTCCCCACATCCACACCAGCAGCCGAGGACGCTGCCCTTGTGGACCTGGGCAAGCCGACCACCGTGGTCGCGGAACCCGGCCGCGCCCAACAGACGACACGGCCCGGCCACCCAAGCTCAAGGATCATGATCTTTGGGCCAACCATGATGACAAATCACCGAACGGGCCGCTTTCGATGACAACGGGCCGACCTGCGGGTCACGGGCACGCAAGCTCAGTCAATGAAGGGGTGATCGGCGGTCATCGAATCGGCCAACGCGTCGAGGTCGGCGGGCATTACGGGGATGGTTGGGGTAGTGAGCATTCGATCTTGGGATTGACTCCCAGGTAGTTCAGTGGTCCGGCCAGCACCGTGACCAGGATGGTCGACGTCCGCGCGCAAGTGGCCTCCGATCCCTGGAAGTATCCGCGTTGAAATGCGGCGATCGTGCCGATCAACAGCCATAGCAGCACGATGACAGCCACCAC
>DATDBV010000317.1:0-7496 GCA_036524715.1 Nakamurella sp.
GACGAGTGGGTCGGCATCGCCGGGCATCGGCAGACCCGCACCTATCACCCCCCGGCCGACGCCTGCCCGCTGTGCCCGTCCAGCGCCACCAACCAGAGCGAGATCCCCTCCCCCGACTACGACGTCGTGGTCTTCGAGAACCGCTTCCCGTCGTTCGCCGGCAATGGTCCGGAAGTGTTCGAAGGAGGGCTGTTCGACTCCCGGCCGGGCACCGGGCGCTGCGAGGTGGTGTGCTTCACCTCGGACCACCACGCCCTGCTGTCCACCCTCCCCGCGCGCCGGATGCGCACCGTCATTGAGGCCTGGGCCGACCGCACCGCCGCCCTGCAGGCGCAGGACGGGGTCGAGCAGGTGTTCTGCTTCGAGAACCGGGGGGTGGAGATCGGCGTCACCCTGGCCCATCCGCACGGGCAGATCTACGGCTACCCGTTCGTCACCCCCAAGGCCGCCGCGGCCATCCGCTCGGTCCGGCGGTACCGGGAACGCACCGGCGGCAACCTCGTCGGTGATCTACTGGCCGGCGAGATCGCCGACGGCTCGCGCATCGTCGCCGAGAACGAGCACTGGCTGGCCTTCGTCCCGTTTGCCGCCCGCTGGCCCATCGAGGTGCATCTGTACCCGCGGATCCAGGTGCGCGACCTGACCGAGTTGGGGAGCGTCGAACGGGACGCCCTGGCCGAGCTGTACCTGGATGTGATCAAGCGCATGGAGGGTGTCTTCGACGACAACCTGCCGGCGATCACCGGCGTCCACCAGGCGCCCGTGCACACCCGGGACCAGGACTTCTGGTTGCATCTGGAGGTGCTCACCATCCGGCGGGCAGCGGGCAAGATCAAGTATCTGGCGGGGTCTGAATCAGCTATGGGTGCCTTTGTCAACGACATCACTCCGGAAACGGCCGCCCAGCGGCTGCGCGACGTCCAGGTGACCCGGTGAAGGCGCTGGTGGTCGGCGGCGCCGGCTACATCGGCTCGGTCGTCACCAGGTTGATGGCCGCGGAGGGGCATCAAGTCGTCGTCCTGGACGACTGTTCCACCGGCCACGCCGACTCGGTGCCCGCCGGCGTCGAGTTCGTCCGGACCGACATCACCGCCGCGGGCAGCGTGCTGGCCGGCGCCGGGTTCGACGCGGTGCTGCACTTCGCCGCCAAGTCCCTGGTCGGCGAGTCGGTCGTCAAGCCGTCCCCGTACTGGCGGACGAACGTCACCGGCACCCGCGCCCTGCTGGACGCGATCGCCGAGCACCAGGTCCCGACCCTGGTCTTCTCCTCCACCGCCGCCACGTACGGCGAGCCCGAGTCGGTGCCGATCACCGAGGACGCCCCGACCCGGCCCGGCAACACCTATGGGGCCACCAAACTGGCCGTCGACATGATGCTCACCGGCGAGTGTGCGGCCACCCCGCTGGCCGCGGTGTCCCTGCGTTACTTCAACGTCGCCGGCGCCGCCCTGGGCGCCGGCGAACGGCACGCGGTCGAGACCCACCTGATCCCCAACGCGCTGGGCGCGGTGGCCGGCACCAAGGACCCGCTCACCGTCTTCGGCGACGACTGGCCCACTCCCGACGGCACGCCGATCCGCGACTACGTGCACGTGCTGGACCTGGCCCGGGCGCACGTGCGGGCGCTGGCCGCGGCCACCTCCGGCGAGCACCTCATCTGCAACCTGGGCAGCGGCGACGGCTACTCGGTCAAGGACGTCATCTCCGGCATTGAGGACGTCACCGGCCGGCCGGTGCCGATGTCGGTCGGGCCCCGCCGGACCGGCGACCCGGCCCGCCTGGTCGCGTCGAACGCGCTCGCCCGGCAGCGGCTGGGCTGGACCCCGGAGCTGACCCTGCGGGACATGATCGCCGACGCCTGGGAGTTCCAGACCAGCGGGAACACGATCCGATGAGCGCCACCGCGCTGTTTCACCAGCTGTCCGGCCGTGATCCCGACGGGGTGTTCTCGGCGCCCGGTCGGGTCAACCTGATCGGCGAGCACACCGACTACAACGGCGGCCTCGTCCTCCCGTTCGCCATCGACGCCCGCGCCACCCTGGCCGCCGGCCGCACCGACGACGGGGTGGTCCGGGTCGCCTCCGCCCAACGCCCCGGCGAGGTGACGACCGTGGCCCTGCCGGACATCGAGCCCGGGTCACCGGCAGCCGCCGGGTGGCCCGGCTACCTGCTGGGCGCGCTCTGGTCGCTGCGCGAGACCGGCCTGCCCATCACCGGCCTGGACCTCGCGCTGGACTCCCAGGTGCCCGCCGGCGCCGGCCTGTCCTCCTCGGCCGCGGTCGAGTGTGTCACCGTGCTCGCCGCCGCGACCCTGGCCGGCCGCCGGCTCGAACCGCTGCAGGTCGCCCGGATCGCCCAACGCGCCGAGAACGACTTCGTCGGTGTGCCGTGCGGACCGATGGACCAGACCGCGTCCGCGGCCGGCCGCGACGGGTCCGTCCTGCTGTTCGACACCCGCGCCGGCACCATCGAGCACATCCCCTTCGACCCGGCGGCGGAGGGCCTGACCGTCCTGCTGGTGGACACCCGGGTCGCGCATTCGCTCGCCGACGGCGAGTACGGCAGGCGCCGGGCCGCCTGCGAACGGGCCGCCGAGATCCTGGGCGTGCCGCAACTGCGGGACGTGCCGATCGGCGGGCTGCCGGCCGCGCTCGAGGCATTGCCCGACGACGAACTGCGCCGCCGCGTCCGCCATGTGGTGACCGAGGACGACCGGGTCGAGCGCACGGTCGAGAAGCTGCGAACGGGCCGGACCGGCGACATCGGCGACCTGCTCACCGCCTCGCACATCTCGCTACGGGACGACTACGAGGTGTCCTGCGTCGAGCTGGATGTGGCGGTGACCGCCGCACTGGCCGCCGGCGCCCTCGGCGCCCGGATGACCGGCGGCGGCTTCGGCGGGTCGGTGATCGCACTGGTGCCGACCGACCGGGTGGACTCCGTCGGCGACGCGGTGGGCAAGGCCTTCGCCGAGCGCGGATTCACCGCGCCGGTCCTGCGCCGGGTCGCACCGGCCGCGGGTGCTCGGCCGGAACCATAGTTCGTCCGAGTCAGCCCGGCCGGGATCCGGCCAGCTGTGCCCGCACCGCGGCGGCCACCCGCTCCGGCGAGGTGGAGGCCGGGAACACCGCGACCACGACGTCGGGCGCCGGGTCGTCGGCGCCGGCGGCCGGGCCGACCCCGAACAGCGCGCGCACCTCGTCGAGCGCCTCGGTCAGCTCCTGCTCGTCCGCGGTCGACGGCGAGCGCAGCAGCCGGCGCAATTCGTAGTTGTGGGTCGCGGTCACCGCGGCCGCGAACCGGATCGCGGTCAACGGGCGCTCCTCGGGCAGCCGCCGCCGCAGGTGGCTGGCGAACAGTCGCTCGTACCGGCTGATCGTGACCAGCTCGCGGTCCCGCAGCTCCGGGGTCTGGCGCACCACCCGGTCCCGCAGCTGCACCACTGGCAGCCGGTCCCGGAAGCGCCGAAAGACCATGGTCGCCGCCTCGCACACCGCCCAATAGGGGTCGCCGTGATCGCGGGCCAGGAACTCGGCGATCGTCTCGAGCAGCTCGTCGTGATCGGTGAAGATCACGTCCTCCTTGGACCGGAAGTGCCGGAAGAAGGTACTCCGGGACACCCCAGCGGCCTCGGCGATCGCCGTGGCGGACGTGGCCTGGAAACCGTGCTCGGCAAACATCCGCACGGCCACGTCGCCCACCATCACGCGCGGAAGCGCGGCCGATCTGGTCGCCGACGGTTCGTCCGTCGCGGGTCTGCCCATCCGGTCACGGTACCGGCCGTGACACTCGGTCTCACCCGTGAACCGACGCAGCCGCACGCGGGTCGGCGGAATCGTCGCGAGCCAACGCTGCCGACCACGGGCCCGGCCGGCCGGCGATCAGGACGCTGCGGATGTGCGGCCGCCGGCGGCACGGTGCCGGTTTCCGACGTTTGTCGTGCGCACTCGGCTACCGTGGTGTCATCCGAACGTCGGGCCGAATCTTGTGCCGCAGCGTCCCCCTCGATGGTGAAAGGACAGGCGAGAATCCCCGCAAATGGCCGACCCACGACCCGGCTCCCACATCGTCGAGCTCATCCGTTCGACCGTCCCGCCGATCCATCCGGGCGGCCGCCCCATCGTCCTGGGTGCGGCGGCGGCCACCCTGGGCGCACGGTTGCTGCTGCGCACCCTCGGCCTGCGTCGGGCCGGACGACTCGTCACGACCACCGGCCTGGCCGCGACCGCCGCTTCCGCGGCGTTCTTCCGCGCGCCCGCCCGGGTCCGCCCGATCGGCGCGGGACTTGTGGTGGCGCCCGCGGACGGGCTGGTCAGCCTGATCACCGACGCCGCCCCGCCGCCGGAGCTCGGCCTCGACCCGCTCCCCCTGCCCCGGGTGTCGATCTTCCTGTCCGTCTTCGACGTGCACATCCAGCGCATCCCGATCGACGGGGTCATCCGGGAGGTCGCCTACCGGCCCGGGGCGTTCCTGTCCGCGGACCTGGACAAGGCCTCGGACGACAACGAGCGCAACTCCCTGCTGATCGACGCGAGCGTCGGCGCTCCGGTGGTGGTGACGCAGATCGCCGGGCTGGTGGCGCGCCGGATCGTCTGTGACGTTCGGGCGGGTCAGCCGGTGGCCGCGGGCGACACCTACGGCCTGATCCGGTTCGGCTCCCGGCTGGACACGTACCTCCCGGCGGGCACCCGACCACTGGTCCGGCTGGGTCAGCGGGCAGTCGGCGGGGAGACGGTGCTGGCCGACCTGACCCGAACCGAGGGCTGATGGGCGGCGTGCCCGGGGTCCGGTTCCTGCCCAACGCGATCACCGTGCTGGCGCTGTGCGCCGGTCTGACCTCGGTGGCCTTCGCGATGAGCGGGCAGTGGCGGCCGGCCGTCGGCGCGATCGCCGCGGCCGCCATCCTGGACTCTCTGGACGGGCCCGCCGCCCGATGGCTGCGCTCGCAGAGCCGGGTCGGCGCGGAGCTGGACTCGCTGTCGGACTGCATCTCCTTCGGCGTCGCGCCGGCCCTGGTGATGTACGTCTGGCTGCTCCGCGACGAAGGCCGCGCCTACGGCTGGGTGGTGTGCCTGCTGTTCGCGGTGTGCGCCGCGCTGCGGCTGGCCCGGTTCAACTCGCTGCTCGACGACGAACCCAAACCCTGGGCGAAGGGCTTCTTCACCGGGGTGCCGACGCCCGCCGGTGGCCTGATCGTGACGGCACCGCTGCTGCTGACCAACCGGTTCGGCGCCGACGGCCCGTGGGCACTGCCGTGGGTGGTGTCGCTGTGGATCGTGATGATCGGCCTGTTGATGGTGTCCCGGATCCCGACGATCGCGCTCAAGTCGGTGCGGCTGTCCCCACGGCTGATCGTGCCGATGCTGATCCTGCTGGTGCTGGGTGTCGCGCTGCTGTTCTCCGAGCCGGAGCTCGTCACCGTCATCGGCATGGTCGTCTACCTGCTGCACATCCCGTACGCGGTGTGGAAGTACAACCACCTCAAGAAGCACCCCGAGCTGTGGCGGACCGCCGGACGCCGCCCCCGCCGGTCCAGCCGCCGCGTCCGGATGCGGATCCCGCGGCGGCAGCGGGTGGCCGGGCGACTGCCCGACGGCTCGCCCTCGCCCTACCAGCACGGGTCCGGAACGCGCCGGCGACCGCGCAGCGCCTGGCGCCGGGAGCCCTGAGGTTCCGGCTCCGACCTGCGTTTTGTGGACAACTTGACGGCGCAGGAGCGGCGCCGGTTATTCTCCTGTCCATGAGCGATTCGGCGAACTTCGAGGAGCGGCTGACGGCGGCCGAGGCGCGGATCGAAGAAGTCGCCGCCGACGCGGCGGCGGCCCGTCACCTGGCCGCGGCCGGGGACCGCGACCTCGCCGACCTGACCATGAGGGTCATCGACAATCAGCGGTCGACCGAGGCGAATCGGACCGCCATCAACGCCCTCTCCGTGCAGACCGCCGAACGATTTCAGCACGTGGAAACCCGGTTCCAGCACTTGGAAGACAAGGTTGATGCCGGATTCGTCGAGATAAGGGCCAAGCTGGATCAGACCACTGCAGGGCTCGCCGTGATCATCGAACTCCTGTCGTCGGGTGACAACGAGAACTGACGATCACCGACCGACCGGTCGAGATCAGACCTCGAAACCGAGCCGGCGGGCGGAGCGGGTCTTCTGCCGGCTGGTCCGCAGCCGGCGCAGGCGGCGGACCAGGAGCGGGTCCTCGGCCAGTGCCGCCGGGTTGTCGATGATCTCGTTGAGCACCTGGTAGTAGCGGGTCGGCGACAGGTCGAACCGCTCCTTGATGGCCTGCTCCTTGGCCCCGGCGTACTGCCACCACTGCCGCTCGAACCCGAGGATGTCTCGGTCGCGGCGGCTCAGCTCGGCTCCGGAGCCGGGGGCGCTGTCGCCGCTAGGCTGCGGCGCGGCAGCGGTATCCACGTCGGGTCCTCCCGGATCGGCACGGTCGTTCACGGCAGCCGAAACACACGACTGTCATTCGTGCTCAATTCCAACACGCCCGACCCCGCGGCCGCGGCTGCCGGGCCGGGCGTGTCCTGCGGGATCAGCCGGTGGTGGCGGACGCGGCAGCGGTGGCCGGCGCGACCGCGGTGGCGGCCGTCGCCGAGGCGGGGGCCTGCGCGGACGTCGTCGAGGGCGCAGTCGAGCGCGCGGTCGGTTCGGCGGTCGTGGACGACGGCACCGTGGGGCTGGTGCTCGCCTCGACGGAGGACTCGGTGGTCGCCGTTGGCGCGGTGGAGGTGGTGGCCGGGGCCGTGGTCGTCTCGGAGACGGTGCTCGACGGCGTCGGGCTGCCGACATTGCTGTCGTCATCGCTGCCGCTGTCAGTGCCGCTGTCGTCGCTGCCGCTGCCGGTGCCGCCCAGCACCGAGAAGCCGCTGTCGCCGCCGGAGATCGGCGCGCCCTTGACCGCCTCGACCACGGTCACCGCGCCCAGCGCGCCGGCGAACACGGCGACGGACGCGGCCAGGCCGACCAGCACCCAGCGGATCCGTCCCGGACGCGACCACCAACCGCGCCGCCCGAGGCCCGGCGACGCGGGCGCGTCGACGGTCCGGTTCGGCTCGGCCGTCGGCGCCGGCCGGGTGACCCGCTCCAGGTCGGCCCGGGTCACCGCCGTGAGCAGCACGGTCTGCTGATCGTCGGCCGGTGATTCGGTGGTCCGCGCGTGCAGCACGGTCTGCACCACCTTGCGCCGGGTGATCAGCAGCGAGTGGCCGATGACGGCGCTGCCCACCACCGAGACCACCGAGGCGATGGCGGCGCCGATGACGGTGCCGGCCACCCCGAGCTGGGCGCCGAGGAAGGCCGCGACGACCGCCGCCGACATGCTGGCGACCACCTGGGTGGAAGTCAGCGAGAACGTCGGCGCCTCGTCGTCGGCCGCCGGGTCCGTCTCGGTCGGCTGGACGACCGGCCCGCTGACCGGAGGTGCCGTGACCGCCGGCGGGTACGGCCGGGACGGGTACGACGGATGGGACGGGTACGACGG